>JALTHX010000316.1:0-5658 GCA_027076005.1 Caldisericaceae bacterium | reverse complement strand
AAAAATATTCCTACTGCGTACTATAATAATGCTGGCAAAAATTACAGGAGGCTAAGATGAACAAAGATGAGAAATTGGAAGTATTAATAGGTGAAGAAAAACTGAGAAAGCGTATTAAGGAACTCGCTGATGTAATAACAAAAGACTACAGGGGTAAAAATCCCGTATTTATTTCCATACTGAAGGGTAGTAGTTTTTTCCTTACGGACTTAGTAAGGGGAATGAGATTGGACCTTACAATCGACTATATGGCGGCTTCCAGCTATGGAAAGGAAACGGAATCTTCAGGAAACGTCAGGATATTAAAAGACCTCTCAGAACCTGTTGACGGAAAAGATGTAATAATTGTTGAAGACATCATAGACACGGGATATACATTAAAAGCAATAAAAGATATGCTCGATGCCAGAAATGCAAAGAGTGTAAAAATCTGTGTTCTGTTGGATAAGCCAGAAAGGCGAAAAGTAGATATCCCTATTGATTACGTGGGATTTACCATTCCCGATTTGTTCGTTGTCGGATATGGTATTGACTACGCAGAAAAGTACAGGAGCTTACCCTACATCGCAGTTCTAAAAATTCATTAAGAAAGTGCTTTCCGAATATATTTCACTGCCTCACCGGCAAGCCTATCCGCGTATCCTATCGCATAGCTTTCTATAAAAGAGTTATATTTTTCCCCGAAAATATCTTCTAAAAATTTGTCGTCACTAATTTCTTTCCCTCTTGTTTTGTCTCTTATTTTCACATACCCCCTTTCTTCCCCTTCTTTTCTCAAATAAAGCTGTGAGAGTTCGGAAAATATTTCTTTATGGGCAAGCAAATCACTCTCTATTTTTTCTCTGTTTATTATAAGGCTTTTAAGGCCATCTTTCAGTGATTTTAAAGAAAGTAAACTATGCCCGAATGCCAAACCAAAATTTCTTTTTGCCGTAGAATCCGTTAAATCCCTCTGGAGTCGTGATTTTATCAACTTTCTTGAAAAAAAGGCGCAGAGATCCTCCGCAATTTCAGCGTTTCCCTCGCTGTTCTCAAAAAATATCGGGTTAACTTTATGAGGCATCGTAGATGAACCGATTGAATCTTTTGTAGTTTTCAAACCAAAGTAGCCAAGTAAAAAATACAGCCAAATATTTCTGTCAAAATCAATCACGATGGAGTTCATACCTTTTATTGCATCAAACAGGCTGGCATACGAATCCGGAAAAAGTATTTGAGTAGAAAAAAGTGTAGGACAAAGCCCAATATTTTTTACAAACTTCTCTGAAAAATTCATCCAATCCACTTCAGGATAAAGTACCGAAAGCGCGTTAAAATTGCCTGTTGCACCATTTATCTTTCCCTCTATTCTTATTTTATCTATCTCTTTGTACTGTTTAAAAAGCCTCACAGCATAATTTGCAAACTCCTTTCCGAGTGTTGTTGGTGTAGCAGGCTCTCCGTGTGTCCGTGCAAGCATCACAAGCGATTTGTATTCCTCGGCATACCTTGTTAATACCAGAATAAGCTGTTTAAGACTTTCAAGCAGTACTTTTTTTGCTTTTAAAAGCATCAAACCGTAGGCCAAATTGTTTACATCCTCGGAAGTAAGCCCAAAGTGCAAGAAACGCCTGACTTCTTCACCTACTTTTTCTTTTAAAAAATATATTACAGCGCCTACATCATGCCGGGTGGTCCTTTCAATTTCTTTTATCCTATTTTCATCTGCATCAGAAAAATTTTTGTATATAGTTCTTAATTCCTGCTCAGAAACAGATACGCTTCCCGTTTTATCGCAAAATGCAATGAGATATTCAATTTCAACAAAAATCCTATTCTTATTTAAACTGTATTCGGAAAAAATCTCCGCAATGTCTTTTACCTTTTCAAAATATCTTCCGTCAAGAGGTGATATTTCTTTATTCGTTTTCATAAGTAATTGTATCGTTTCCTTCAGGGCCAAACGAAAGTATCGTTATAGGAATGCCCAAAAATTCCTCTATAAAATTGATATATCTTTTGATTCCTTTAGGCAAAAATTCTTTCGGCTTACCCTTAAATTGCTTCCATTCTTCCTTTGAGAGCCGCTCAAGAGGCTCCACTTCCTTGTATATCGGATCGACTTTGTAAAGTACATCTGCATCAGAAGGAAATACACTAATAGGCTTCCTGTTTAATTTATATCCAACTGCTACCCTTATTTCATCCAGCATAGATAGCACATCAATTTTTGTAAGAGCGATTTCAGTAACAGCACTTACATCTACTGCATATTTTAGCGCAAACAAATCCAGATATCCTACGCGTCTGGCCCTTCCCGTAGTTGCTCCAAATTCATTCCCTAATTTTCTCAATAAGTTTCCCTTCTCCCCTTGTATCTCCGTAGGAAAGGGACCTTCTCCAACACGAGTAGTATATGCTTTACTTACACCTACTATCCTTTTAATATAAAATGGATTAGCCCCCTCTCCGGTAAGTGCGCCTTGCGCTATTGTATTCGACGAGGTAACAAACGGATATGTTCCAAAATCAATATCCAACATTATGCCCTGTGCCCCTTCAAAAAATATGCTTTTCCCTTCTTTGAAAGCATTATTAACAAGTAAATATGTATCTGAAATATATTTTTTAAGCTCTCTCCCATATTCCGTATACTCCTCTGCTACGGATGTAATAAAATTGTCAAATTCGTTTTCCTTGACAATTCCTGTTGCAATGAGTTCGGCTTTCTTCCTTTTAATGGCAATTTTTATTCCCTTGCTTGCATCTTTTCCTAACAAGCTTCCCATACGCAAGTTTACTCTTGCCATTTTATCTGCATATGTCGGGCCTATTCCTTTACCCGTCGTGCCAATTAAGCCTCCTTTTATCTTGTCGGTTCTGATATGAAAAGGTAAAACCACTTGTGCTCTTTTACTAATTGCAAGATTTGGTTCTACTCCCATTTCCTCCACTAATTTGATTTCACCATATAAGTCTTTCGGATTTATCACCATTCCATTCCCTAACAAGCACAATTTCTTGTGAAACACACCTGCCGGAATGTAGTGAAGTTTAACTTCTCTCCCTTTGTAAAATACAGTGTGGCCTGCATTTCCACCACCGTTAAAGCGCACTACAATATCGAATTTTGAGGATAAAAAATCGGAAATCTTTCCTTTCCCTTCATCTCCCCACTGCATACCTACCAAAACAGTCCCACTCATTTTCTAAGCCTCCTTTTTAACACTTAAATTATCTCCAAGCCAAAAATGTCCGCTTGGTGCCTTCTTGCCCAGGTAAGTTATATTTTCTCTGCAAGTATTTCTGAAATATCCGGAACGTCCCTGTTGTAAAAAAAGTTATTTCCGCGGCACACCAAATCTTCATACATATCTGTTTTCTCTTCGTAAAACACGCCTATTGGAATTTTGTCGCCCCATTCAATTGATTTTTCAAGTGCGCGTTCAAAATTGTGCGGGTCGTAATCCGTATCCTCCAATTTATAAACTCTGTCTCTGTAAAATTTATACGTGTTGTTAAATGTCACGCAGGGCTGAAGCACATCCACAATGGAAAAACCTCTATGCAGCAAAGCACGCTCAAAAAGATATTCAAGGTGCTTCGGCTCTCCGGAAAATCCGCGAGCAACGAATGTTCCACGTGAAACAATCATAAGCGAAACAGGGTTAATGGACCTCTCCGGGTTTCCGAAAGGTGTAGAGCGCCCTTTAAAACCTTTTACGCTCGTCGGGGTAAATTGCCCTGTTGTAAGCCCGTATACGCTGTTATCGTGAACAATCATTGTGATGTCCGTATTTCTTCTTGCAGCCTGAACGATGTGGTTCATCCCTTCTGCATAAACATCGCCGTCACCTGCAAACCCCACAACAGTAAGCAAGGAATTTGCTATTTTTATTCCTGTAGCAAGAGGGGGCACGCGTCCGTGAATCGGGTGGAAAGAATTCAAATCATAGTAGTTTGTTATATATCCGTGGCAGCCTATGCCTGAAACAAGCACAATATTCTCCTTAACAAGCTTCCCGCTTTCTATATTTCTCTCCACAATATTCTTAAATGCGGAATAAATTGCGTAGTTTCCGCACCCGGGGCACCACTGGATTTTTTTGTTTGTACCAATGTTCATAACAGCACCTCCTCTATCTGCTTTTTCAAATGAGCCGGGTCAAAGGGCCTGCCGTCGTAGCGTAATATTTTGTGATTTACCCTGCAATGCGTTTTGCACTCAAACAGACTTGAAAACTGCCCTGTTGAATTGTTCTCAACCGAAATTACATTTTCCACCTTGTGCAACATGTTCTTTACCTTTATCTTCGGGAACGGTTCAAGAGAAATAACCTGCAGGAATTTAACGGGCAAGTCCCGAATTACTTCAAGTATTGCACCGGTTGGAGAGCCGAAAGAAATAATAAGGTTTTTGGCATTTTGGTCTCCGAACACATTTATCGTGTGCTCGCGCAAAAAATCATCCTCTATTGTTTTCATTTTCTGCAAACGCTTATTTTTCATTTTAATAACGTTTTCAGGAAGGCTTGATGAATACCCTTCTTCCGTATGCTCAGTCGAATTCGTATGATTTACAACCGCTTCCATTCCCGGAAACGCAATAGGGGAGATTCCATCTTCCGTTACTTCATACCGCTTAAATTTTCCTTCTTCTCCTTCGTAGTATTTTACAGGAAGCGGGTATTTCTTTCCGAAAGGAATATTTGCGGTTTTACTGCTCTCTGCAATATGTTTGTCTGTCAAAATAAAAACAGGTGTTTGATACCACCACGCATACTGCACCGCACGGGCCGCAATATCAAAACTTTCGTCAATTGTCCCGGGGGCAAGCACAATGCGAGGGAATTCTCCGTGCCCCACATTCAGTACCAAATTCAAATCACTCTGCTCAGTGTAAGTAGGAACTCCTGTCGTAGGCCCCGCACGCTGTGCATCCAGAATAACAAGAGGAATTTCCGTGCCTCCGGCGAGGCTGATTGCCTCACCCATAAGGTCAATGCCCGGGCCGCTTGTTCCACACATTGCAGGAGCTCCTGCATATGCGGCACCGATCGCCATAACAGAAGCGGAAATTTCATCCTCTGTATGGATGGCAGCAATATTAAGCCGTTTTGATTCTTTTGCAAGAAAGTGCAGCACCGAACTTGCAGGGGTTATAGGATATGCGGTATAAACCTTCAATCCGGCACATACTGCACCGAGAGCCGTGAGGTCATTTCCGGAAACAATGGGAAGCCGGGGCTTTGTTCCTTTGCTCAAAGAAAACTTCGGAAATTGTTTTCTTTGAGCAATGTCAAATCCTTTTTTCGCAAGCTGAATGTTTTTCTCCGCTTTTTCCTTAAATTCTTTTTCAAGTGTTTTTTCCACAATTTCGAAAGGAATTTCCAGCACAAAACTCAGAATTCCCAGGGCAACCGACGGCTTCATAACCAATAAAAAACCTTGTTCTTTAATAATTCTGTCAAATGGGACATCAAAGTCTTCTTCCCCGTCAAGAACCACAAGAGCATTTTTCTTTGCCTTATC
This sequence comes from Caldisericaceae bacterium, assembly GCA_027076005.1. Lineage (GTDB taxonomy): Bacteria > Caldisericota > Caldisericia > Caldisericales > Caldisericaceae > S016-85. The sequence goes on along the minus strand of JALTHX010000316.1, from coordinate 147 downwards.
CTCATAGCGCCTGAAGATATCCTTATGGAAAGAAATAACAATATCCATTTTGCCTGACTGGGAATATATTTCTTCTCTCGATGCCCTTACTTCGCTGTAATCCTGCCCACCTCTGATTGTAGAGATGTAGTCGTCCATAATAAAAAC
>JALTHX010000315.1:0-1811 GCA_027076005.1 Caldisericaceae bacterium | reverse complement strand
GGGTGAATTTGTAGGGTTCGATGTAAAAGCTCTACGAACACAGAAGGATAATAAAGCAACAAGGCATCTTTCAAATAGTAAAGAGATATTTACCATGCTGTTGGATGTTGTAAAAACAATTGACAGAAAGAAGATCGAAGAATACAGAGAAGAGAGAAACTATGAGGATCTCGAACTTTTTATCATTAAGAATATTATGGGGAAAATATAGGATTTATAATTCTGGACGGAGAAAGTTGCGAATCAGGGACTGATATTTCCAGGTCGGAAACAGGGTACGATGCGCAGGGGTGGAAGTATCCGAACTTTTTGTCGGCTGCTCTTCTGCCGTCACTTTGCCCGGGAATAAACAGGTTACCGGAGATAAGCCGGGACGTGCACCATCCGCAGGTCCCGCTTCTGCACTGAGAAGGCGGGTCAAGGCCTGCTCTCTCCATAGCTACCAAGACTGTCTCATCCGGGTCGGCATTTATAACAGAGGTTTTTCCGTTCTTATGAACAGTAATGGTAAAACTGCTGCTTTTAATTTTTTTACCGGTATTCCAGTAGTTATCCGCAGACTCAAGGCCGCCGTAATTTTCCCTTCTTATCCGTTTTGGCGGCAGGTTCCATTTATTAAATGCCGAATCAAGCAGCTTCTGCATATAAGACGGCCCGCATATAAAAAAGGTTTTATCCCGGGGCGAATTGATGATTTTGCTTAGATATTCTTCTGTTATAAAACCTCTTGCACCTTTCCAGTCAGCTTCCGGCTCCGAGCAGATAACCTCCATTCTAAATCTGTCATTGTAAAGTGACTGCAGTTCCTTAAACTCATTATAGTAGAGAATCTCTTCTCTGTTTTTTACACCGTATATTAGGGTGACGGTTGAATTGCTGTAGTGTGCCAGTGTATCGCGGATAATAGACCGGAAAGGTGTAACACCCGAGCCTCCCGCAATGCATATAATGCTGTTTCCATCCCTTAAGGGAACATAGTACTGGTTCCCCAGCGGCCCGCTTGTTGAAATTACATCTCCGGTTTTCCAGTTTTCCACTGCATACTTTGAAAAAAAGCCGCTATCCAGTTTTTTTACTGTAATCTCATAGTAGTTGCCCGTAAGTGCTTCATCCGGAGTTGAGCAGATAGAAAAAGGGCGGGAAATCGAATTGCGGTTAATATCAGTCTTAACTGTTATATACTGGCCTGCCCGGAAAAAGGGAATTTTTCTCTGGATTGATGTTTGCATGCTCTCCGTATTATTTGCAGAAACAGGGACAAGCCTGTAAGTAAACGTATTCCGGTTTTCTCTTTTTATCGATTCTATTCGGAGTTTTAAGACTGCAGGGTGAAGCTTTTCTGCCAGAATATTCAAAGGTCCTGCCGGCAGTTTTAAAGCTTTTGCCTTTCTGAACATGCGGTTTCTCCTGTGCATGTTCAGAATGAAATGCAGTGTGTCCCTGAAGTATCCCTTTACAGTTACTCTCACCGTGTCGCTCCCTTACCGCTAAAATATTTTAGGGACCTTTCCAAGGCATCCTTTCCGGAAAGTATGGCGCTCCCGTAACCGTGAGCCCTGTACGAAAATCCGCCGCAGAATTCAAGCCCGTTAATATAGTTTTCCCTATCAACGGAGAGAGCACGCGGTATAATAGAATCCCACGGTTCAGCCTCATATCCATAAACAACCCCATTGTAAGTAGCGGTATAACGTGCAAAGGTCTCCGGTGTCGCAATTTCTATCTCTTCGATATGATTTTTAATATCCGCACCGGTTGCTTTTTCAAATTGATCAATAAGCCTCTCTGCAATCTTTCCCTTTGTATGGAAA
>JALTHX010000314.1:0-5693 GCA_027076005.1 Caldisericaceae bacterium | reverse complement strand
AAAGAAAAGAAACCTGGTCGGAGGATAATCCAGAAGGCAGGTGGAGAAAGTTCACCTATGAGGAGATAATAGCCAGGGACAAGACAAGCCTTGATATCTTCTGGCTCAAAGACAAGAGCCTAGCCGATCTGGACAACCTTCCTGACCCCGACGTCCTGGCTGGAGAAATCATCGAGAATCTGGAAGATGGTCTAGAGAATTTTCGAGAAATCATGGAACTCATCAATGGAAATCCGAGTGGGGCATGACAAACCACTGCACTGGACGGCTAACCGCCGCCGCTGAGCTTATCGTGTATGAGGTTTCGAGCTCGTAATCTAATAACCTGGAAGGAGGTATCATATCAGTTGCCCTTTTGGATATGTAGGCTGGGGGCGGGTTCGTGCAGTAACGCACGGGCCGAACTTGCCCCGACACGGTGTCGTGACGGCTCCTGTGATTTTAGAGCCTACCCTGTGTCATAATCAGACTATCCTGTATAGTGAAACAGCCTTCTGGGAACATACATGGTGTATGTTCTCAGAAGGAGAGATATATATGCCAGATCTGGAGTAACGGAGACTCCCATAGAGGCCAGAGGGTATGTCAGGCATATTTGTCTCAACGACAATGGTTGCTGATAAGCGTATGGGAGAAGATCGTCGGAAAGCCGTACTGGGGAAAACCCGACGTCGGTTTGACGAGGGGGCAAAAGGAAGGAGACCGGCAGAGAACCCGCCGCTTGCGACAGTTAACACATATCCGATCCTGATACCGCGCTACTCCTCTACTCTACTAGGCGAATATAAATTAAGGGAGATAAAGTGATGGGGAATGACCTCATTCCAGAGGATGCAATTCACAAAGTTGCTCAATACATTAATAAGAAAAATAACAAATCATATAATATCCCTGTTGTGGGAAATCCCGATAACGTAGAAACACCTCAAATTTTTGAGATTATACCTTTTAGAGAAATAGATGCTTCAGAAAGTAAGTTTTATGCCATCGATGGTAGCTATAACTCACAACAGTTTTATAATGGACTCGCTGTTGGGATTTATAATGCAGGATATATTTGTTATGATAAAGGGAAGCCAGTTAAGCTGAATAAGTTAGATGATCCATTAATCTATGGTAATATTTATTATCCTAAAAATATTTTAGTTACAAACGAAGAAGATTTATTTGCTATCTATGATGAGTTATTACATCTTCCTCCGGTAAGAAATTTATTAAGCTTTTTTGAGGATACGCCGGAAAATATTTTCCCCTACAAAAAAGATGTAATATGTACCAATTTATCTACACTTTTATCTTTTGCTCAAGAAATTCTTGAATGGAGCTTGATATTAGAGATAATAAATTTACAGATAACTAAAGAAAGTGACTTTATATTGAGAGATGGAACTCTGAGGTCTTTACATATAAAACAAAAATATTTAGTAAAATTAGGTAAGTTAGCTCATGAAAAAAAAGTTTATCTTGTAGCTATAACAAAAAATTCATCTATCAAAATGGAGCTTTCATATACTTTTTCACAAATAGATAATTATTTGCAGGACGATTTAAAATATCACTATCCATTCACCGAAAAAGAAGAAAAACATCAAAAATTATGTTGTTGGTTCGAAGTGCCTGACGCTGTCCTACTATCTGCCTATGGAAGCAAAAATACATCTGCAATGTATGCTAAAAAAGATATTAAGGGTGGTAGGGGATTTGGATTATTTACTGTTGCGAGATTAGATTATGTAGAAAAATTGCAAAATTACGACTGGATTGTTGTGGATGTAAATATTTTTGATGCAATCCCTGACATAGAGAAAGGAAGTAAAACAAGGGATAAAGAAGCTTTAGATTTTATTTTTAGAGAGTTAACAAGACTAACTCAAGAACATTATATTTTAGGTTATCCATATCCGCTTGTAGAAGCCCACAATTTTGTATCATTAAAAAAAGATTTCAAGGAAGAAATCATCAAAAAAGTTAAATTTGCGTTATACAAAGATCAACATATGGATAATATTGAAATTGAAAATTTATTTCTTGATCTTCATGAAAGATTTTAAATAAGGAGATTCACCAATGGCTAAAAAGGTAGATTTCGGAGTTCTTTATGGTCAAAAAACAACCGAAGATGCTCTTTTAATTTATTCTTCCTATGAAGACGCGAAAGCAAGTCCACAAACAGGAGATTTCATTGTATTAACTCCAAAAGACGAAGATGGCACTAAATATTTAGCAAGGGTAGAGGCAGAAATTTATGATGAAGATCCTATTTTTCGTTCTCAGGACAAAACTCTTATTGCTGTGCATTATGCAAGGATTGCCGAACGGGAATTATCGGAACGTGATAAACAAAAAATGTTTAGTTATACCTATAAGGTAAGATTGTTAGGGACTTTTATTGATAAAGGTACTTCAATTGATTTTACAACAGCAGTTAGGAAGTTACCAACTGTATCATATCATGCAAGACATTTAACTAAACGAGAAGTTAAATGGATATTGAATGCTGGAAACAGAAATGGTGCTAAAATAGGCTATTTATGTATTGGTAAAGATGTTTATGAAGATAAAGAAATATTATTTGATGTCAACAAGCTTAAAGAAAAACGTACAATGGTATTTGCTCAGTCAGGTTTTGGAAAAACTAATTTAGTAAAACTTCTTATTTATAATATCATTGGAAATACAAATTATGGAAAGCTAATTTTTGATCTTAATGGAGAATATTTTTTAAAAAGCTCTAAAACTTATGGGTTAGGTGATATTAACGAGCAAAAGATAAAAGATAATCTTGTTGTTTACTCAGATAAGAAAATTCCACAAGAATACCAGGATAGATTTATTTATGGTGGAAAAGTATTGCTTGATATGCATAAGCATCTTACAGTAGGAGATATTATTACATTCGGAACCGGTTTTTCAGAAGTAATGAAATCTTTTCTGCTATATTTAGAAGATAGTGAAGTTAGAGATTTTATAAGTAATATAAATAACTACGTGTATAATCCTAAATTGCTTCATCAAAAATATCCTGATTTTTGGGATCAAAAAAAAGAAGCTAGTGCTAGAAATACTATAGCTGCCATAAGAAAAAGAATAGCTTATTTTATTGAAGAAGGAAAAGGACTGCATTCGTCATTGTCGACTATGCTCGAAGATATTTTTAAATATCTTAAACAAGGCAAAACAATTATAGTGGATTTATCCTTAAAAGATAACATAGATGCTAGTGTAATTTCGACTATTTTAGTTAGAAAGCTTTTTGAAAGTAATAAAGCGAACTATACTGCGGATAAGCCAGAAGATGTAATTAATACCGTTATATTTGTTGAAGAAGCTCAAAATGTCTTATCTGATGAATTGGTTAAATCAAATGCAAATCCATTTGTTAGAGTTGCAAAAGAGGGTAGAAAATTTGGAATTGGTTTAGTAGCAATCACTCAAAGACCATCTGCTATATCTGAAGAAATACGAACCCAAGCCGAAAACTTTTTTACATTCCATATGGGAAACTCTGATGATATTAAAGCCTTGATAAAATCAAATATAAATTATGATGGCGTTATTTCTAAATTTATACAGACTGAGACTATTCCAGGTAATTTATATATGGTGTCATCAGATCAAGCATTTGTCTTGCCCGTTAGAGTGCTTGAATTTGAAAATGAAGTAAAAAATAATGTGTATACATCTTCTAAAATTAGAAATTAAAACAGCATGATACAATTATCGATTAAACATTACAATAACCTATCTGAGTTTTCTTCTGATGGTATGGAACCTGACTGTTTAGAGGATAAAGTCAGGTTACTGATAATCCGTGATCTCCTTAGATTAAACTGGCAAGTTAAATTTGAAAAAGATATGGTTAAAATCTCTCCTCCTGATGTTTATGAAAAAAAAGTCATCAAAAAAATGATGGCCTTAAAACGATATGAAATAATAAAAAAACATATAAAATGGATTCGCGAAAATGTAAGTCTCGCTAGAAATAATATCGCTGACGGAAAAGATGTTCTCCAATCTGAAATTTTACCTGAAATAGAAGTATGTAATTCTCCCAACCAACATCGCCTCTTTAGAATTCTGCGTTTTTATTGGTCTTCTCCTTATAGTGAATATGTAGGCAGAAGATTAAAACTTATAATTAGAGATGCTGCGCTATCGCAAAAACCTGTTATTGGAATTATCGCGTTAGGAAGTCCAATTATTCATATTCCTGAGCGAGATAATTGGATAGGTTGGGATATAAAAACAAGATCAGATAATATTATTTATACGATGGATGCATATGTTTTAGGAGCAATACCTCCATATAACTATTTGCTGGGAGGGAAATTGTTATCTTATATTTTGGCGTCAAATGACATTAGAAAGATTTATTCAAGAAAATACGAAAAGCGAATCACTTTAATAAAAAAAAGAAAAGCGAATGATTTGGTGGCAATTTTTGTGACCAGTTTATATGGAAGAAGCTCTCAATATAATAAAATAAGATTTTATAATGATTTACTCTTTAAACATATCGGTGAAACAAAAGGATATGGCTCTTTACATTTATCCGATGAAACCTTTAGTGCAATGAAAAAACTATTATATAATAGTGGTATTTTGGTTACAAATAAATTTGGAGATGGTCCAAATTGGAAGATGAGGCTCATAAGAACTACAGGTGATATTCTTGGCTTTGATTCTGATTTTTTACTTAGGCATTCATTTAAAAGGTGGATATATTTAGTTCCTTTGGCAGAGAATTTTAAAGAATTTCTGCAAGGCAAAGAAAAAAATATTAATTACAAAAATTACCCCTTAGGTGATTTAATTAGTTTTTGGCGTAAACGTTGGTTTAATATGAGAAGGCAAAATAATGATATAATGGAACAAGTTATCTCATGGAAAAAAGAATATTTTTTGAATGACATACTATAGGAAAGCGGCCAATCGGGTAGCCGGGGGGTTTCCCCGCCCTCCCCCACACCACCCAGCATGCGGGTCCCTGTCTGCCGACAGGCAGGCGCACCAGGCGGTTCACGAAGATCACCGGGCCGTAGCCGGCTAGTAAATCCTGATCCACCTTTCCCTTATTGGAGACCAGCCCTGCCTGTACGTTGCACCTGTCTGCGTGTGAACACGCACAGGCAGGCGCATACAGGTCGGTTCCAAGTTTTGTCATCAGGCTTCCTCCAGACCCTACCTCACGATAGAGCCCTTGCCGTCGGCTAGTAGTTTATGCTAAGCCTATGCTTAACAGTGGCTCAGCTACAGAGGACTTACACCTCATGAGCCCATGCCCATGCCGGGCGTACCAAGTCGCTTTAGCTTACCGCCAATCCGCTGCGGCCTTCGGGCTTGCGGTCTTGTCGGCCCCCTGAGCTTTGTGTTAGACAGAGTGAAGTGATGGAAGTTTTGGAAAACAAACCAAAATTTCGTTTTGTTGAAAAAGGACACCATAAAGGCGAAAATGTGTATGCGGCACTTGGTCAAACTTATGAAGGTCGATATTTAATAATATTTTTTGTGTATAAAAGAAATGGACGAGCATTGATTATATCAGCAAGGGATATGACAAAATCAGAAAGGAAACTTTATGAGACAAAATAAGACATCAATTTCAAAGAAATCTTCATATCAAGAGATAGGGGAATTTTGGGATAGTCATGATTTATCTGAGTTTTGGGAGCAAACAAAACCAGCAAAGTTTG
>JALTHX010000313.1:1496-1827 GCA_027076005.1 Caldisericaceae bacterium | reverse complement strand
CTGATAAACACTGCCCGTGGGGAGGTCGTAGATGAGCCGTATCTCATAGAAATGCTGAAAAGAAATAGGATAAGGGGGGCTGCGCTGGATGTGTTCTGGGGAGAGCCTCTTAATGTGAATCCAGAGCTGTATGGGCTGGATAATGTGGTCCTTGCACCTCACATGGGGAGCGCCTCCCTTGAGACCAGGACGAAGATGGCTGTGATGGCGGCACAGGCGATAATCGATGTGTTCGAAGGGCGTAATCCTAAGAACAGGGTGAATTAGATGTGCGATTTATGAAAAGTTTTAAATTTCTTTTTTCCTATTACGGAATGTGATGGATGAGAAG
>JALTHX010000313.1:0-1486 GCA_027076005.1 Caldisericaceae bacterium | reverse complement strand
CTATAGCGAGGGAACTCAGATATTACAGGAAAAAGAGGAATGACTATCTGGAAGCTCAGAAAAAGGCCAGAGAGAAGGAAAAAAGGAGAAAAAGAATGACGAAAACCATGAGAATTCTCCTTTCGGCCATATTCTCTGCCATCATAAGTTTGGTGATTATGTTTGCCTTTACCTTCTTGATGACTGTAGAAGGCGATATAACCGAAGCCAGAATCACATGCTTCGGCCTCCCATTCGTTCTCCTGTTTATTTTCATTTACATGATTCTCGGCAGTACGGAGGAAATACCTTTCAACACAGAGTTGAAGGGCGTAAACTGCATGATAGAAACCCTCGAAGATGAGAAAAAGAGAATCTATTCGAAGTTTCCCTCCCTTGAAAATGAGAATATTGAGGTTAGATTCGGATGGACATGGTATTCACTTATGGGAAATCTGATTGCTTTAATCTATATCATCTATCTCATTCCTTATGCTTATGCGTGGTTGACCCATTACAAATTTCTGTATTATTCTTCACTATACTGGTTATGGATGATTTTCTGGTTCATACTTATAATCATACAGCATCTTGAAGAGCGCTCCCTGAGAAAGTGCTGGATAAGGAAAGAGCTGGGCGTGGACCCGAGGAGGTTGTATAAATGAATGAGAAAGAGGCAAGGAAAAAGTTAAAGCATATAGAGACAGAGATAAAGCACATGGAAAAGCAGATTAAGAGGGGAAAAAAGTAATGAGAATAAGAAAAAGCCGGAAAAACACATTTCTGATATATTTCTTGATGATGTGCTTTGCTCTAATAGTGGTGTTTCTGAGCGACCAATCATCCATAGCTGACTATTCTTTATTCTATTTTGCGTTCTATATAGCCACATCCTTGCTGATTGCTTGGTTCTTCGCTGGTATTTTTGAAGAACGGAAGATATCTAACATCGAAGGATACATGAAGCTTTCAAAGTGCTGGATAAAGCATTATCAGAATGAAAAGGAGAGGATATTCCAAGAACATCCAGAACTGAGAAATGAGGAGATAAGACCATATAAACTCCACTACTGGGACGTCTTCCTCTATTGTTGTATGCTGGTGATTATGGTGTTGAGCGCTCTGATATGGGCGACAAAAAGCGTAGAATATTCACTAATTCTGGGATGGATTGGGGTTTTAATGATATTCATGGGAGGAGCAACTCTTCATTCATGGAAGTTCAAGAAATGTCCTGAAATGGTGGGTTCCAATGAATCGAATGGATGAAAAACAGGCAAGGAAGCGGTTGAGGCTCATCGAGACAGAGATGAGATATCTTGAAAGGATGATTGGGAGGCAGAAAAAGGTACTGGATAGTGTTTATTCAGGGAACTATATCGCAAAAGGAATCGCTGTGGCGGTGCTTATAGGAATCGGCATGGTACTCATATTATATAGTGCCAGAGGTGCCGGCGGTTTTGCGCTCATATGCGGCATATCGATATTCATATTACTTATGGTATTT
>JALTHX010000312.1:0-1832 GCA_027076005.1 Caldisericaceae bacterium | reverse complement strand
GGTGCACCCGTGCCGGAGGTGTGAAAGCCGCGCGCCATTCCTATCCCGCGTCTATACCTGCCTTCCTGATTGTATGGCTTAGGTCTGCTGTCCCATCCTATGAGTTTTGAACCTCTTTCGATTAGCTCCTTAACACCGTCCGATTTGATTGTTGATTTTACAGTGGGCCCCTGCCCCCAGAAAGTTTCACCTAAGCCGACATAATTTTTAATTCGCAATTCGAGAGGATCCATACCGAGCTTTTCTGCAAGCATGCTTATTGTTGTCTCCACGCCGAAGGTGACCTGGGGTGCTCCGTATCCCTGCATTGCGCAGGTAGGAGCTTTATTTGTATATACTGCCGTACCACTGTATTTCATGTTTCTTAGCCGGTATAAGGAGTGCCACCATCCTGCCATAACTCCGAGAAAAGCATAAGCCTGAATATGATGTGATCCTATATCTACAATTGCTTTCATTTCACCGGCTACAAGAGTACCGTCTTTCTTAGCTCCTACTTTTAAAGTGTATCGTGTCGGGTATCTGCAGTGATCATACATGTCATCTTCTCTTGACATAACAATTTTTACCGGTCGATTGGCTTTAAGTGCTATTGCAACGGTATGATAGATAACACTGTTTGTCTGTATTCCGGAACCAAAATGTCCCCCTCCGGGAATCCTTACAACGTTTAATTTATTTAAGGGAATATCAAATAAACTTCCCAATAAAATCCTCGTATTATGCAATGCCTGTGTAGAAGGCCAGACTGTTATACCTCCGTCCGCTTCGGGCCTGCATACACATGTTCTCGGCTCTAATTGGCAGTGATATACTCGCGGAGTAACAAATTCATTCTCTACAATAACATCAGCCTCCCGGAAGCCTTTTTCCACATCTCCCTCTATAATTTCGCGGGTACATGCAATGTTATTCTTAACCTTAAATTCCTTATCTTCTATAAAATACTTCTCATGGATAAGGTCTTTTTCTGCTTTCATAGCATCTTCTGGAGTAAGGTAGGAAGGAAGAATTTCCCATTCCACCTTCACCGTTTCTGCAGCTCTGTTAAGAAGCTCTTCTGTTTCAGCTGCAATTACAGCATATGCATCACCGACCTGCCTCACTTTATTGGATAAAATTTGCCAGTCAAGATAAGTTGATCTGGGAATGCTTACCTGCCGCTGATTAAAGTATTTTTCAGATACGTCTTTATAACTTACACATACAGCACCTATTTTTTCTGCTCTGGAAAAGTCAATACTTTTTATTTTTGCATGAGGGTACGGACTCCTTAACACTTTGCCGTACCACATTCCGGGTAGGAAAATATCGGAGGGATATATTTCCTTTCCTGTTGCCCTTGCTGCGCCTTCTTTTCTCGGAAAATCCTTACCTAAGAAGTAGTATTTTTTCTTTGCCATAACTTCCTCACTTTTAACTAGTTAAAAACAGAAATAAATCTTTTATAGATATCCGACCCAAAGTAATCAGATATTTCTGCACCGGCTTTTAAAAATATATCTGAATAATCTTTTAACTGGCTGTTATCAAGATCTACTGATGTGCCTACTACTGCAAGAGCTGCAATAATTTTATTCTGTCTATCGAATATAGGAACTGCCATTGCACTTATACCGTTATGAAATTCCTGGAAGTTGTATGCAAGGCCTGTTTTGGATATTTTTTCAAGGTCTTTTTTTAAATCGATAATATTTGTAATTGTCTTATTTGTGTATTTTTTAAATTCAATTTTATCGAGAATATCTTTCTTTTCTTTTTCAGGCAAAAAGGCAAGTATCAATTTGCCGGCAGCAGATGCATAAAAAGGCATAATTTCACCTCTTCCGACA
>JALTHX010000311.1:0-1833 GCA_027076005.1 Caldisericaceae bacterium | reverse complement strand
CCAAATGGTTTTGGCTATTTTCTATGTTGTTACGTATATGCGTCACACATCGAACTTAGAACTTGCTATTAATTTCGCTGCTGAACACTTGAACCCTCCTTTATCTCTTGACATGAGGAAGGTTGTTTGGGATGTTGAAACGCAGAAGTATGATTCTGTAAAGGATTCGCTCACGGCTTATCTTGAGTCTTGGAGAAAATTTAATCCTGAGTTTGTTGAGTCTATGCATCTTATTCAGTCTTCTCTTTTTGAGTCTTCGAATGATCGGCGTTTGAATAGTTTGGATAAGTCTCTTGATGTTATGCTTTCAGAGACGTTCGAGAAGATGCTTCATTACGCTCATAATTTAAAGAGTCCTTTGGTTTCTCTTAATATGTTAGGTGTTGTTCTTCCGATTTTAACATTGGTTATTCTTCCTCTCGTCGTGAGTTTTATGGATGGTTTTCGTTGGTGGCATCTCTTCGCAATGTATGATATTCTTCTTCCCGTCATGGTTTTTTACCTTGGTAAGAAAATTCTTTCGACGCGTCCTGGAGGAACAGGTGGTGTTGATGATAGCGAAAAAAATCCTGAGTTAAAAAAATTAAAAAAAGTCTCTTTCAAATTTGGTAAGCAAGAATTATTTGTCAATCCAGCTTTTTTCGCGTTAACTGTTTTCATTGTTTTATTTGTTATAGGTCTTATTCCTCTTATATGGCATGCTTTTGGTTTGGTTGATTATGGTCTTGTAATGAATGATAATGGTGCTTTAACTCCTATGCCTCTCTTCGATGGTTATGAAGAACAATACGGTGCTCCTGCAAAATATGTTTTCTTGGATTATCGTGATCGGACAGATCCCGTCACTCATGCACCAACAGGTCAAAAAGTAGGTCCTTATGGTTTGGGTGCTATGCTTTTTAGTTTATTAATTCCTTTGGCCTTTGGCCTTTCTTTGGGCTTGTATTTTAAGTTAAAGTCGAAAAAATTAATTGAGGTTCGTAATCGTTCCAAGGCTCTCGAGCTCGAATTTTCTAGTGCTCTTTTCCAACTCGGTAATCGTATCGGAGATGGTATTCTTGCCGAGATGGCTTTTGGTCGTGTCGCGAGTGAGATGGAAGACTCTCTCTCAGGTAAATTTTTCTCTTTGGTAAATGCAAATATTACTCGTCTCGGTATGAGTGTTGAGAAAGCGATTTTCGATCCTGAAAAGGGAGCTCTTCAATATTTTCCTTCGGATCTTATCGAAAGTTCGATGAAAGTTCTTGTTGAGTCGAGTAAAAAAGGACCTATGGTTGCGAGTCAAGCTCTCATTAATGTTTCTGAATATATTAAACAAATGCATCGTGTTGATGAGCGTTTGAATGATTTAATGGGTGATACGATTTCAAGCATGAAGGGTCAGACTACGTTCTTAACGCCTGTTATTTCTGGTATTGTAGTAGGTATTACAAGTATGATTACGAACATTTTGGGAAAACTATCTTCTTCTATGGATAAATTTTCTGGTGCTGGTGCGGGTGCTGCTGGTGGTATGGGTGGTGCTGGTGCTTTGATGGGTATGTTTGGTGTTGGTATCCCGACATATCAATTCCAGATTGTTGTTGGGTTATACGTTGTAGAATTATCTTATATTTTGACAGTTATTGCTAACGGTATTGCTAACGGTGTTGATAAGGTTGGTGAAGAAGATGCTCTTGGAAAAACGATGTTAAAATCTGTTCGTCTTTATGTTGTTTTAGCTTCTATAATCTGTGCAACCCTTTTAGAACTTCCATGCCCAAGATAGCTACGTAGAGCTTTGGAATCATGCAAAAACTTCTCTCTGTCATACTCTTCATACGTTTTTAAAAG
>JALTHX010000310.1:0-1834 GCA_027076005.1 Caldisericaceae bacterium | reverse complement strand
GGAATACCCTTTAAAAGCGCTTAGAGAAGCGATTATTAATGCAATTATCCATAGAAATTATGAAGAGCCAGCGGATACAAGGGTATTAATTTTTGATAACAGAATTGAGGTTGTAAACCCAGGGGGGATTTCCTAAAGGAGTTACACCGGAAAATCCGAAGCATGTTCCCATAAATCCAATATTATGTCAGTTGATGTACGATGTAGGTTTCATTGAGAAATATGGAACTGGAATATATATGATGAGAGAAAATTGCAATGAGTATGGTATTCCTGAGCCTAAGTATGAAATAAGCGATATAGAGACCAAACTCATATTTCAATCAGGTGGTAAAGCAATTGTTGTCTCTGAAATTGAAAAATATGGGATAGAGTTAAATGAAAGGCAAAAAGAAGCTTTAAAATATGCATTTAAAGAAGGATATTTAACAAATAAAATTTATGTAGATATTAATAAGGTTTCAAGTAAAACAGCAAGCTTAGAACTAAAAGATTTAATGCAAAAGAAATTATTAGCAGTTCAAGGAAAGGGAAGATCTACGAGGTATATCATTAAAATTTAGGTAATGATTAGGTAATGATTAGGTAATGATTAAAAACTATATCTTACTTCAAAACTCATCAAGCACGGAGCACTATGCATGACGCCTTATACATTCATATACCCATTAGCCTTATACTCTATGTATGGGGGGCTTCGGGGTCAGTCTTCCAGTTTCCAACTTTCAAAAAATTAACAACGCATTGACACGGTCAATGCACTCCAAACTCCCAGATAAACTGGGAAGTAAGAAGTGGAAACTGAAAAGTGGGAAGTAGAAAAGAACATGATGCGTAACCGTGACTCGTGTCCAAAATAATGCGGAATGCAGAAGTGAGAAGTAGGAAGTAAAAAATCGTTAAGCGTAAATCGTTATTCGTTAAGCGTAAAAACAACAGAATAACTACACCTTTCCTGTGAGGTTGCTTCGGTCGTTTCACTCCCTCGCAATGACAACTTATTATGTTTTTTGTTCTTTGTTGTTTTAGGAATTTATAATGTTAATCCTGTTCATCCTGTCAAAAATAGAGATCCTTCACAGAATTTATCCTGAGTGAAACGAGAGGCTTAGAATGACAGAAAAAGGACTGGTTTGGTTGACAATACGCTAAATTTTGTCAGGGGTTATTCGCCCCCTTTTTGTTCTGTCAAAATCACTGTCAAAACTTATAATTTTAAGGTTGTATTTTTCGGCAATCGTATATTGATATGCATCGTCAAAATCAAGATTGAATCGTTGGGCTGACTTTGTTAGATCTTCCATATCTTTAACTGTCAGAGAAATCATTTTTACACCAACATTGGAAATCATATCTGTTAAAAACTGCAGAAAGATATTGTATTGCTTTCTATGTAAAAGAAGAAGTCCTATAGAGTGAAGAGAATAATCAGATATGTAAAATTCATATTTTTCTATATTTGATAGAAGGTTCCGTGCAACACCAGCCTTTTCTTGTTCTAAAATCACTTCAAGGAAAATATTAGTATCCAAAAGGAGTTCCATTAGATTCCAATTCTCCACATAGATATTTTATGTTGAAGTTCTACAGAGGTATATTTATCTCGTAAATCTTTAAGCGCACCTGCCCAATCAAATTTTGGTTTATTACGAGGTTTATTCCTATGTTTTTTTAATAAAAACTCAACGAAGTCCTCTACCTCTTGTTGAAGGTCAGGTGGAAGTTTCTCCACATAATCTTTTAATTTCGGCATAAATTTAACCTCCTTTTTCTATATATTATTAAAAATTAGAAAAAATGCAAGGAAAAATTCATTTGCCTGCGGCGTTATTAC
>JALTHX010000309.1:0-1837 GCA_027076005.1 Caldisericaceae bacterium | reverse complement strand
AAATTAATACAATGAAAACACCAAAAAACTAATAAAGGACAAACGAATAACTGAAAACTGAAAGATATGAAAAGATACCATTATAATCTTGGATATCTCAAAACAAACCATTGGATATATCGCGAGATGAAACACATGGAGAGAGAAACAGCATGGAGAAATCCAGTCCTCCTTAATAACGGTAGGCTTCAGAGGTCAAAAGGGCCGAAATGGTACATACTCCCCTACTTTATTCTGAGCCGAAGACCTCTAACCGAGAAGGAACTGGTGAGCAGAATGCTGTATTTCATATGTGGAGTTGTAGCAGTGGGTTTGATGGTGATATGAGATGTATTTTCTCATGACAAATGATGTAGAAACCACTTCCCTAGAACTTAACAGACCGGCGGATTTCATGGCTGAAAAAGTGAAAAATACGGGACTTCCGCGCCTTCTAGAGCTATACTCGAAATACGATGTAGAAGCAACTTTTTTTTTCACAGGCCACATTGTAGAGTTGATACCCGAACTTGTTGACATGGTAAAGGCAAATGGACACGAAATCGCCTGCCATGGATACAGACACGAAGACAGCTATGCCTTCGATAATCTCTCTCTGGAAAAACAGGTTTACTACCTGAAAAAGGCGAAGAAAATAATAGAAGATGCAGCGGGAGAGAGGATATATTCGTTCCGAGGACCAGAGGCCAGAATAAACGGAGATACAGTAAGAGCTCTCGAAGAAACTGGATTCAAATATGACAGTTCCGTTGCTCCTCAGAGATTTGACGGCCCGTTGAGCAGGGGCTTCAGAAAAAAGATGTTCTGGATGATTGCACCGAGGCACCCCTATTTCCTCTCTTATGACTCCTTTTATAATGCAGGCAATTCCAAAGTGTTAGAAATCCCAATAAGTTCCTTTATATTTCCATTCATCGGAAGCAGTATGAGGGTTTCTCCGACGATTAATAAAATTCTGAAAAACATATTGTTTTACGAAGCCAAGAAAAGAGGCAATCCGATTGTTTTTCTCTTCCACCCGACGGAGGCCATAGAGCCGGATTACGACCTCCTGAAAAACGAAGATAGCGGAGAAGAAAAAAACCTGTTTTCCGGAGTTGTCAGAAAGAGAATAAAGCTTAATAATCTCGGCATTAATGCAGTATCGCTTATGGAAGAGATACTTAAGGATGCAAAGAAAGAAGGAGCGAAGTTTCTTTCAATCTCTAGGTATGCAAGGCGCTATGGCAGGAGGCGTTATACTTGAAGTGGTTTGATTTTCATGTACACAGCAAATATTCCTATGACAGTATCATGTCTATAGATAAAATAATTAAAATCGGCAGAAAAAGGGGGCTATCCGGACTTGCCATAGTGGACCACGATGTATTTTCGAGAGATAAACTGAAAGGAGATTTGAAATCTATTCCAGAAGATTTTTTTATTCTCTTTGGGATGGAGATTAAAACAGATTGGGGGGATTTAATAGCCCTCAATACGACGGATGAGGTCAAATCTAGGGCCTTTATGGAATGTATAGATGAAATCAAAGAAAAGGATGGTATCTCCATACTGGTTCATCCATACCGGAAGCATAAACTGGAACATATGAATGAAATGGTTGATAGTGTGGATTGGATTGAGGTCTGGAACGCCAGAAGCACACAAAAGCAGAACAATCTTGCCCTTAGCCTTAAGGGGAAGAAGCCATATGTCGTTGGAAGTGATGCTCATCTTTATAGAGAAATTGGAATCTGTAAGTTAGGCCTACCAGACTTCCAGAATATTGATGATATAATAAGAGGTGTTGAGGAAAAAAAAGGGCAGTTTGAGATGAAAGAATCACCACACAATGTAC
>JALTHX010000308.1:0-1845 GCA_027076005.1 Caldisericaceae bacterium | reverse complement strand
CAAATATAGCACTACGCACATATCATCTACTTAATCCTGCTCGGACACCGTTGGAAACTGCAAAAAGTTCTGAGAGTTCATGAAAAACTACAGCAAACGGTATATTTATTATTCCAAAAAGAGTTAATGGTATTAAAACACTGAGCGCAAAAATAGACAAAATAATATTTTGAGTATTAATTTGCCTTACTTTTTTACCCAAATCCAAAATGAACAGGATATTTTTAAAGTCATCGGACATAAAGGCAACATCCGCAGCCTCTATTGCCACATCCGTTCCAATTACTCCCATAGCAATCCCCACATCTGCTGTTGCAAGTGCAGGTGCATCATTAACACCATCGCCTATCATAACAACAGTACCATTTTCTTTTTTAAAATCCTCTACTATTTTAAGTTTATCAGAAGGTTTTAAGTCAACCCGGATATCCTGAATACCTAACTCTAATGCAATTTTCTCAGCAGACCCTCTATTGTCTCCTGTAAGCATTGCAATATGTAAATTTCTATTATACAGTTCACGAATTATTAACCTTGTATTAGGACGGATCACGTCCGCAAGTCCAAATATCCCTATTATTCCTTCATTCTTCTTTACAATGGCAATAGTTTTGCTATTCGATAGTAGAAAATTAGTATTGTTTGTAATAAATTTCTTATCAAGCTCATTTTTAGGCTTTCCAATATAAACCAAGTTGTTCCCAACAACAGCTTCCACTCCAAACCCGGATATTTCCCTGAAATCTGAAACATCAAGAAGGCGGTATTCTTTGTTTCTAATTGCTTTTACCATGGCTTGGGCTATAGGATGCGTAGAAAGCTTTTCTATACTATATGCAATGGAAAGCAATTCCTCTTCTTTAATACCAATAGGCAAAACATCAGTTAAAGTCATCTCACCTATTGTCAAAGTGCCAGTCTTATCAAACAGGACAGATTTTACTTTTCCGAGCAGTTCTAAATAAATACCGCCCTTTATTAATGCACCATTCTTACCTGCTTTTCCTATCCCTGCAGCAACCGTCACCGGAGTAGACATAATCAAAGCGCACGGAGCGGCTGCAACAAGAAAAGAAATTGCTCTTACATTCCATACTGAGTGCGGAATTCTTAAAATATGAGGAACAATCATCAAAATCAGTGCAGTAGCAAGGACTATAGGAGAATATATTCTGCCAAACCTTTCAATAAATAACTGGGTTTTACCTTTGCTCTTCTGTGCCTTTTCAACAAGATTAATAATCTTTGAAATTGTATTGTCCTTAAACAAAGATTTGGCTTTTACTTCTAATACCCCATTGGTGTTTGTAGTTCCGGCAAAAACAGTATCCCCTTTGTCTTTAAATACTGCTTTGGATTCACCGGTAATAGAAGATTCATTAATATAAGCATTTCCTTTTATTACAATGCCATCTGTTGGAATGGATTCCCCTGGTTTTACAATAAAAATTTCGCCTACTTCAAGGCTGTCTGCAGGAATAATCTTTTCTCCATTATTCATAATAATCCTCGCTTCTTTTGGTGCAAGTTTGAGCAGACTTCTTATTGAATGCCTTGTCCTCATGTATGTATAATCCTCAAGTCCTTCTGCAACCCCATACAGTATAGAAAGAAAAACAGCTTCGCTCCATAGCCCCAAAACAATCGACCCGATAACTGCTGCAATTACCAAAATACCTGTGCCTATCTCCTTTTTATCTATTAGGTTTGTTATTGCTTCTTTTGCCCAATAGAAAGAAGATAGCAAAATCAGCAGTACGTAAAGTAAAATTTTAACAAAATCATTAACTAATACAACCTTAAATACAAAATATGCGAGTATCGCAAAAGCGCCTGCAAACAGTG
>JALTHX010000307.1:0-1846 GCA_027076005.1 Caldisericaceae bacterium | reverse complement strand
ACACAAACCGTTTAATAATAGCTTCCACCGGTTCAACTTCATCTATCGGTACCGGCTCGCCCTTTTTTACCTTAAGCAGCCCTCTTAACGTACAGAGATTCTCCTCCGAGTTATTTACAGTTTCACTGTATCTTTTAAAGGTTTCGTAATCATTCTCCCATACAGCTCTCTGTAGCAGGGTAATAGCTTCCGGAGAAAACCGGTGTTCTGTTGAGTTTCTTCTATAGCTATAGATTCCTCCGGATTCTAATATGCTTTCTGATGTTCGCGATACAGGATAAGCATTATCTCTACGCATGGTACCCGTACGTCCCGGCGTACTATAGGGAAGAGAAAAACCATGCCTGTGAATGGCAAGTTTCTCTCTCTCAACCGTATCGATTCCGATGCCTCCTATAAGTGTAGGGGTACCGGTAAAGTACTTCTCCACAAACTCTTCACTTAATCCCAATGCCTCAAATATCTGTGCACCCCGATAGCTTCTAATCGTGGAAACACCCATTTTAGACATAGTTTTAAGAAGTCCCTTTTTAATAGCGGTTATATAGTTCTCTACGGCATCTAACTCTGTCAGGTCACCGGATATAAAACCTTCATCCCTTAATCCGATTATAGATTCAAATGCCAGATAGGGATTTATACCGCTTGCCCCGTAACCGATCAATGTTGCGAAATGATGCACTTCACGAGCCTCTCCTGTTTCGAGGATTAGTCCGGCAAGATGTCTCTTACCCTTCTCTACCAGATAATGGTGAACTGCAGATACTGCAAGCAGGGAAGGAATAGCTGCCTTTTCTTCTGAAACTCCGCGGTCGCTTAAAATCACAATGGAGTATCCTTCATCTATTCTGGATTCTACTTCTCTGCAGAGAGTACTGAGCGCCCGTTTCATAGAACCTAAATGCCCTGTCGTTGTAAACAGAATGGGCACAGTACAAACTCTTAAATCAGAAACGGCTGAGGCTTTTAGAGTTTCAATATCATCATTTGTAAGTATCGGATGCGACAGTTTTAACTGCCTGCAATGTTCGGGTGACTCAGCTAAAAGATTCCGCTCTTTCCCTACAAAACTCATTAGCGACATCACAAGGTTTTCCCTGTATGGATCGATAGGCGGATTCGTCACTTGAGCAAAGAGCTGTTTAAAGTAGCTGAACAAAAGCTGCGGTTTTTTGGAAAGAACGGCAAGAGCCGTATCATTGCCCATAGAGCCTATGGGTTCCTGTGCATTTTCCGCCATTGGTACAATTATTTTTCGAAGGTCTTCAAGAGTATATCCGAATGATGCCTGCAGCCTGCTTAATTGTTCTTTATTAGATTTTATACCGCGGGGTACACCTAAAAGCCCCTTTAAAAGAATCCTGTTTTTCTCCAGCCAATGTCTGTACGGTTTTTGCCTTGAAATACTCGACTTAATCTCATTGTCCTTGATTACTCTTTTCTTATTCGTATCCACAATGAACATTTTCCCCGGAGCAAGACGCCCCTTTTCCAGAATATCCTCCGGTTTAAAATTAAGAACCCCGGTTTCCGAAGCGAGCACAACCCGTCCTGCCTTTGTGATTACATACCTGCCCGGCCGTAATCCGTTTCTATCCAGCATTGCACCTACCTTAACACCATCGGAAAAGGATACTGCAGCCGGACCGTCCCAGGGCTCCATTATTGCGGCGTGATACTCAAAAAAAGCTCTTTTGTCCTGAGATATATGGAATCTCGATCCAAAAGCCTCCGGAACCATCATCATTAGAGAATGTTCCAGAGAACGCCCGCCCATGTTAAGGAGTTCAAGTACATTATCAAATATTGCAGAATCGCTGAGTCGGGTATCTGTTATAGGAAACAG
>JALTHX010000306.1:701-1850 GCA_027076005.1 Caldisericaceae bacterium | reverse complement strand
CGCAAGTTTGGGTATCTTTACCTTTTTTCTGGTAAAGAGTTTTATACAACCCCGTCGCATTGAAAAACTAAATGAGCTTTTAAAAAAGAAGAAGTACAGTATTGTTATAAGAGCTTCTAAAAAATTAATAAGTACTGACCCGCACAATACCGATGCTCACTACCTTTTAGGACTTGCATATTTAGGAGACGGAAAATCAGAACTCGCCTTAATGGAATTAAAAAAAATAAATCAAATCGGGCAATTTACCAAATACTGCCGCGAAATACCTTTTCGACAGAGGATAGCAGAACTTTATGTACAGTTTAATCAGGTAGAGGAGGCTTTAAAAGAGTATGTTCTGCTTATTAAAGCTCAGCCTAACAATGCCATGTACTATTACAAGGCAGGTGAGCTTTTTGAAGCCAGGGGGAATAGTGCAAAAGCAATTTCCTTTCTTATGAAAGCTATTGAACTTGACAGTAGATTTGCCGAAGCACATTATAAATTAGGACTTCTCTTCTATAGGAACAGAAAGCCAATCGAAGCGAGAAATTCTCTGGAGAATGCAGTTAAATTGGACCCTGAAAATTATTCTGCCTACTTTTACCTTGGGAAACTTTTAAAGGAAGATCATGATTATGCAGGCGCTCTTAAATCGCTGGAAAAAGCACAGAAAAACCCTGAATTTAGAAATAAAGCTCTAATTGAACGTGGAATATGCTATATGAGCATGAATAATTATGAAAGGGCAATACCGGAGCTGGAAAGAGCCTTGGCGAGAATAAAAGACAACTTCGGAAATGAATACCTCTATGCAAATTATTTTCTTGCATACTGTTACGAAAAATTAAGAAAATTGGATAGGGCCCTTGAATTATGGGAAAAAATATATTCAAAAAAACCAGGCTTTAAGGATGTTGCCGAAAAGTTAACACAGTATCAGGAGCTTCGTTCGGATGACAGGATGAAAGACTATTTAACATCCTCCAAAGAGGAATTCTGCGGAATATGCAGGGCTTTGGTAAAAGTACTTAAGCTTAATGTTCAGGATATAAATGAAATACCTAACGGATGTGAAATTATAGGAGCAGAAGCGGATACGAAATGGCGGAATGCCAGGAAAATGCCAAGGCTTATTCATTTTTTAAGGGTTTCTGAGGCCATCGA
>JALTHX010000306.1:0-691 GCA_027076005.1 Caldisericaceae bacterium | reverse complement strand
AATCTCTCTCGTGGAATTATCATTACAAGTTCTGTATTTACAAGAACGGCTCATGCCTATGCAGAGATAAGGCCTATCGAATTAATCGACAAGAACAGGCTCTCCGATTTACTTAAAAAGGCTGAAATATAAAGGGATAACAGCTCTTGCTGCTATCCCGGTAGAGTAAATAAAGTATGTGCTAAGGTTAGAAATATTTGTTAGCTTTCTTGAGTAGCAGTGCCTTCCTGGGTGCCGCTCTGCAACTGTTCATAAATGAAATCTACAGTATCTGAGATCTTCTGAATTTTTTCTGCAGATTCGTCAGAGATTGAAATGCCGAATTCCTCTTCTATTTCATACACCATTTCCGCTACATCCAGGGAGTCCAGCCCGAGGTCGTACTTTAGGTGTTGATCAGGGTTAACGTTAGCCGGATCGATCTGTGTATGTTTGGCAAGAATGTCTATAAGTTTATCCTGAATTTCTTTTTTATCCATTAAAAATCCTCCTAATAAAACAGTTTGACGTACTATACAGAAAATATATAATATTGTCAAAGGCTAAAATGAAGATTCTCTGTGTTTCCGACCATATTGATCCCCTAGTTTACAGCAGCAATATAAAATTGAGATTTAAAGATGTGGATCTTGTTTTGAGTGCTGGTGATCTTCCAATGCGCTACTATGATTTTATTGTAAGCAATTTAAAT
>JALTHX010000305.1:0-1852 GCA_027076005.1 Caldisericaceae bacterium | reverse complement strand
GCCTTGTCCCGTCGCTTCGCGCCGGAACAAGGCACTTGACCGGACACCGGGCACCGCACATGCAAGCTGCGCTTGCCTGCACGGCACCCGGCGCCGGTCAGCGCCGCGATTATGTTTCAAGAACGAAGATGCTAATGAAAGAAATTATTGAGGACAAAAGAATGGAAATAAAGCATGACCTGTATTTAGGAGATTGCGAAGAGATATTAAAAACACTACCAGATAATTCGGTAGATTTGATTTTTACTTCTCCGCCGTATGCCGACCAAAGAAAAAAAACATATGGTGGTATCCACCCAGATGATTATGTTGATTGGTTTTTGCCTAAAACCGAGCAGATGTTAAGAGTATTAAAGCCTACTGGCACTTTTGTATTAAATATAAAAGAGAAAGTCGTAAATGGCGAGCGTAGCACTTATGTCATGGAACTTATTATCGAAATGAGAAAGCAAGGTTGGCTTTGGACTGAGGAATTTATATGGCATAAAAAAAATTGTTATCCCGGCAAGTGGCCTAATAGATTTAGAGATGCTTGGGAGAGACTATTGCAATTCAATAAGCAGAAAAAATTTAATATGTATCAAGAAGAAGTAATGGTTCCGATGGGGGATTGGGCAAAAAGTAGGTTAAAAAAGTTAAGCGAAACGGATAAGAAAAGAGATGAATCAAAAGTAGGTAGTGGGTTTGGGAAAAACATATCAAACTGGCTCAATCGTGAAATGGCATACCCCACAAATGTTCTTCATTTAGCAACGGAATGTAGCAACAAGAAACATAGTGCTGCATTCCCTGAAGGATTGCCAGAGTGGTTTATAAAATTATTCACGCAAGTTGGTGATACAGTATTAGACCCATTTATGGGTTCAGGAACAACAAATATCGTGGCTAATAGGATGCGTAGAAATTCTATAGGTATTGAGTTAGTTCCAGAATATTATGAAATGGTCAAGGCGCAAATATCACCAGTGGAATTGTACCTGTTTGAGTCGGAGGAAAAGTATGGAAGCTCTTGACTTGAAAGATGTTGTTAAATATGTAGAGGAGAATATTGGTACTTTTCACCAAAAAAGAATATCCAGTCTAGATACTCTCAGCCTGAACAAAGTTCTTAAAAGAAAAAACCCTTACCTGTTCAAGGCAAAATATGTTTTAACGGCAGAACAAATTGTCAGAGGTCTTGTTGATGCTCACATATCTTCTAACGAAGAGACAATATTTGGAGATTGGTTAGAAGGGCTTGCGATTTTTATTAACCAAAAAGTTTATAGCGGTTGGAAATCTGGCATACAGGGTATTGATCTGGAATTTGACAGTAATGGAATAAGGTACATTGTAAATATAAAATCAGGTCCTAATTGGGGAAATAGCAGCCAAATTTCCAAAATGAAAGCTGATTTTAAAACAGCGCAACGAACTCTGAGGACAAGCAATTCAAAACTTTCCATCGTTTGTGTAAATGGTTGTTGTTACGGGCGTGATAACAACCCAGACAAAGGAGATTATTTTAAGTATTGTGGTCAACGTTTTTGGGAGTTTATTTCTGAAAATGCTAATCTTTATACAGATATAATTGAGCCATTAGGACACAAAGCTAAAGAAAGAAATGATGATTTTATGGAAGCATATTCAAAGCGAATCAATAAATTCACCCTAGAATTTGGGAAACAATTTTGTGACGATAGTGGATCCATTAATTGGGAAAGTCTTGTAAAATTTAATTCATCTATTGATGTCCCAAAGAAGACAAGAAGGAAAACATAACAAGGCGCTACACGCGGACAAAATAAAGCTGCGTTCGTTCCTCACTACGCTTTATTTTGCCGGTGAGCTTGGTCGTTCCCGGCGGCTACGC
>JALTHX010000304.1:931-1861 GCA_027076005.1 Caldisericaceae bacterium | reverse complement strand
CGTATTCCGCAAATTTATTTTCAAACTCTTCAACCTTTTCCCCCTGGGCAAGCATACCGGATTTTAAAACTGCCTCAACAGCAGAAATTTCCTCCGCTTCAATTATAGGTTTTGCTATTGGTATCATCCAATCAACTTTAACATGTTAATAAACAACTTTCTTAAAATACGCTATCAACTCTCTCATTTTCTTAAATACTTTAATGTTCTTTTTATAAAATGTTTCAGCGGGAGTACTTCCAGTAATTATTGCTAAAAAAGTAATATTTGCCTTTTCCGCTGCTAGCGCATCATAAATATGGTCTCCAATGTACACTGTGTTTTCTTTATTTACTTTCAAGGTATTTATTATCTTTAAAAGTCCATCAGGTTCTGGTTTTGGTCTTTTTACATCTTCTCGACCAACAATCATATCGGCATTAATACCAAATTTTTTACACATTAATTCAACTGACTTTTTGGAGTTCCTACTAAATATAGCTATTCTTATTCCCATATTTTTGAGAAGCTTAAGAAACTCCCGAGTTCCCTTTAATATCTCAGATTTGGAAACACATTCTAAATCATCATCGTCCATTATTCTTATACCTTCCCTATATGCTTCTTCTCCAAGTTTCTCCCGTATATTATCGAGTTGCTGAAGCATTGGTTTAAAAGAGAGAGTTGTGCCGTATTTTTCAGTAAAATATTTTTTGAGTTTTTTTCTTAATCCTTCAGAATTTTGATGCATATTTACCAAAGTACCATCAAAATCAAAAATCACCAATTCTATATTTTTTTTGCTTTCCATTTTTCTCCCTTTATATCCAGCAAAGGTTTTCCTTGTCTGTTTAGGTAAGCAAACCATTCACCATAATCTGTATCAGGAAAATGAGTCCATGTGTATTTATGTACTTTTTCGTACCATTGCCAACAACGCTTATCGCCGGT
>JALTHX010000304.1:0-921 GCA_027076005.1 Caldisericaceae bacterium | reverse complement strand
ATTTTTTCCCCAAATGCCATTTTAATATAGTAATATGGCATATTGCTACCTGCAACACTAAAGAAATTACTAGTAGTGAAGAAGCGTCCCGCATTTATTTCAGTTATCTTAACTTTTCCATTAACATCTTCTTTCATGTCTATACAGAAGATCCCTGTTGCATTCTTATCTATAGTCAAAACAGCTTTTGTAGCTATTTCATTTACCTTCTCATTATGTACAGTAACAGCTATTGAAGGAGATGAAGATTGACCGCTAGGGCTTAGATTACCAAATACATACTCCTTCCTTATTCTTGCTTGAGAAGTGATAATCTCTCCTTTTTTCCAAATACTTTGAAATGCATATTCATTTCCAGGTAAATATTCCGATAACATAAAATCTCCATAACCTAGTCCCCTCATCTCATGCCAGTAATCTATCCACATTTTTGCATGCTCTTTTTTTCTTATTGGTAGGGATGCTCGACTACCTGCTCCGTGTATTGCTCGTAACCATGCTCTTTCAGGATATATTTCTAAGAGCAAATCTAATTTGTCTAAATCTTCTTCTTTTTTAATAAAATATGCTTCTGGAACGGGTACTCCTGCTTTTTCCAAAATCTTGTTTGTTTTCATCTTGTCTTGACATATTCTAATTGTCTCTTTGGAAGGCAAATAGGTAATCGCATCTATTTTTTCTCTATTTTCGGATAATACTCTAACTTCTATGTCGGGCTGTGGGTGTACCATTTCTATATTCTCCTTATGAATTACCCTGTTAATTTGCTCTATGTACGCTGAAGAGTCTGCTTTAGCTATCTCATAAGCTGCATCTATATTTGGAAGTTCTAGATGATATTTGTTTACATCGCTCGCTACGATATAAAATTTTTCAGGAGATATACGTAAGGAATGAATAAAGTTTATTGCAGCAGAGCCT
>JALTHX010000303.1:0-1861 GCA_027076005.1 Caldisericaceae bacterium | reverse complement strand
TTGTGGTTTCATGCTCACAGCAGACCTTCGGCTCACCTCATATTAAAAAATCATAGTAGATTGCAAAATATAGATGATAATGTTAAGATGGCGTGTGCTTATGAGGTGGCTTTAAGGACAAAAGCCGTAGAAGGTGAAAAGATTGATGTGGATTACACTTTTGTAAAAAACATAAAAAAACCGAAAGGGCTGAAAGTGGGGCTTGTTTTCTATTCCAATTTTAAAAGCATAAGGGTTAAAAAAGATGAACCCGGTTGATATAGTTTTTGGCGTTTTTATAGCTATTATGGCAATAAAGGGTGTAATAAAGGGCTTTATTAGAGAATTTTTCGGCCTTGCCGCTCTGCTTTTGGGCATATTCAGCGCCCATATACTGCATCCTTCATTAGGTGCAGTATTTGTAAAACATTTGACAATCAGCCACATGACGGCAAATATTACAGCCTTTTTTATAATATTTTTTATTGTTTATATAATAACATTCTTTATAGGGATGATTGTAGCATCATTAATCAAAAAGATAGATCTCGGTTTTTTGGACAGGGTTTTCGGTTTTACATTCGGCGTATCTAAAGCGCTGATAGTTATGATTATTTTGGTGCTGTTTCTTGATAGCTTTCCTGCTTTTAATTCATTCTCTCAGAATTTAAAGAAAGATTCTTTTCTCTATTCTTTGACCGAGAAATTCATATACTCGACAGATATGATTAATAAAGTAGAACAAATAATTGTAAAAAGAGGTAAAAAAGCATGAGAAAAATGAGGGTTTTGACGACACTTTTAATCTTGATTGCAATTGCATATATTGCTTATAAGTACACACCTATTTCTGTAAGAAACGGTATCAATGTTACAATAAACTCTCCCGAAAATTACTTTTCCAAATACAAAGACATCAATATCAATATATCCGACAAAAATGCCGGAATTAAAAATATATCCGTCCAGATAGTTTCTATGAACACGGTTATAAAACTTTATGAGAAAACATTTGAGGATAATTTCATAAAAAACTTTACAATCAAATTTAAAACAAACAAAATCATACCCGACGGTAAAGCCGTTTTGATCGTTAGTGTCAGCGATTACAGCAGAAATAATTTTCTAAACGGATTCACAAAAACCATAAGAAAGAACATTATCGTTGATTCCAAAAAGCCCGTAGTGCATCTTTTAAGCGGAATTGACAGAATAAGAATAACTGGAACGGCACTTGCTGTTTTTTATGCAAAAGACAGCAATCTCAAAGAGGTTTATGTAGGCGTATCTCACGACGGAATAACCGACAAATTCAAAGCGTTTGATGCAAGCTCGTTTTTTAATAAAAAAAATGTTTATCTCAGTTTTTTTACATATCGATTAAGCAAAGACAAAAACTATTCGACAAATGTCTATGCCGTTGATACGGCGGGCAATGTAACTGTTGTTCACATACCGGTTTATTATTCCGATATAAAAATTAGAAAATCAAAAATAAACATAACCGACAGCTTTATAAAAAATAAGGTTCTTGCAATTATGGAAAACGAGAATATACAAAAGAAAGATAACCTGCTTGACGATTTTTTATACGTTAACAACACTGTAAGAAAACAGAATGCCGAGAAAATAATGCAGATATGCGCAAAATCGGAACCTGAGTTTTTATGGAAAGGCAGATTCGAACAACTGAAAAACTCAAAGGTCACGGCAACATTCGGCGACAAACGATCTTATTATTACAAAGGCAAATTGATTGATATTAAACATCATATGGGCTACGATTTGGCAAGCATAAGAAACGCAAGGGTAAATGCCGCAAATAGCGGGATAGTTGTCTTTGAGGGATATCTCGGTGTTTACGGTAATGCTATGATAATAG
>JALTHX010000302.1:0-1862 GCA_027076005.1 Caldisericaceae bacterium | reverse complement strand
GTCTAACCTATTGATTGTACAGGACTTTTGATCAAAACTATCCAATTTCACGCAACATTTAAGTAATAGTGGAGCGATATGGAGAAGTAGAAGTAAGTAAATTTCTAAGCCGGAAGACCCACTTAAGTTTTTAAACAAGAAACAAAAAATAATTAATCTCAACCAGTACCACTGTCGCATAACAGTTTTTCTCAGCCAATTGCGGGGCTATGGCGTGATATGAGAGGATGGAGCATCTCAGATAGCTTTTTCTAAATAGAAGTTTCAATGCCTTTAAAACCTGCAACAGCTTAAAAGGTTAGATTAATTTTAGAAGGAGGTGGGTCATATGAGTTTCTTCCGAAAACTGTTCGGGGGTTCTGGGCATAAAATAAAGGGCATCAATGCAGCGAAACAGTATTTCGAGGACGCAACGAGTTCCTTTTCATTAGGTATGGATTCAATGATGCTAGGTATGGGAGGAGCTTGC
This sequence comes from Caldisericaceae bacterium, assembly GCA_027076005.1. Classification (GTDB taxonomy): domain Bacteria; phylum Caldisericota; class Caldisericia; order Caldisericales; family Caldisericaceae; genus S016-85. The sequence goes on along the minus strand of JALTHX010000302.1, from coordinate 1,393 downwards.
TCGGTGAACTTCCACATATGTATTGATAAATGTTGCGCCGCTATATATTCCTTCTCACACATTCCCCCAGGCTTCGGGGACAGTGCAGGTCAGCACCTTATGGATCTTTATGAAACTAAGCTTCAAGGGAGAAAGGAATTGTCCTCTTATGCTTTGAAGACTATTGAATCAGTGGCACAAATTGGTATCAAGTATGGAAGTGCCGCAATGTCCAGAATCCCAACGTCTCAGTTATCTAACATTAATTTTTTGAAACAACTAGGTAGTGCGGCAGAGGAATGCATGCGCCAGACTAAACAACTGCTCGATAGTCTTGCACTCTAGTCAGTACATATCTTTCGGGTTAGACTATGAAAGTAGAATTGAAATGGTTGAATATAGTATGGAGAAAAAATCTTGAAAAGCAGAGCGTTAGCCGTAGCGTTAGGCTATGTATTTAAGGTATCTGGAAACCGTAGAATAATTTATTGCAGGCAGGAGGTAATTAAATGGCACCATTCTCTTTCTTTAAAAAAATATTTCAGCGTAAAGAAGATCACGAAGAAGCAGACTCCCTGATTAGGACGATACCTTACATTAAGACGAGACCTTACATTGGTTACTTCATATTCAGGGCTTCTTTTACTGTCCTTGGAGATTCCGAAGATAAAGAACAATTGGAACAATCTGTTTTAGAAGCCTTATCAGAAGCATTATCGCCAGGACTTATTGAGAAGTTACTAGAGATTGAGATAAAGAGTGTATTAGTATGTTGGCATAAAATTTCCACTGAGCCCGGAAGGATGGAAGCTCGAGAAATTTTAAGGGAAATGCTAAATAATTCTCAAATTGATTCAATTGGTCTTCCAGCGGAGAAATGTTTTGATATACCTTTTGATAATCGTGTACTGTCCGTGTTTTTCCTCACAAAACGCGAAATAGAAAAAATACATGAACAACTTAAGCTCACTAATACTGAGCAGTACATAGGAGCGCTTCTTTTCAACACAGATGGCAAGGTTAGACTAATGCCCTTTTTTGGTATGCCCCCGGGCCTTCCGAGGGTAAAGGATGTGCCAAAGAAGAAGTCAATCACTCCTCCCTGAAAAAGCGAGTCATCAAATGCTCACAATGTGGAAGGGAACTAGGGTATTTGAGTGATCCGAGAGGTATGTTCAGTCCAACCACGTCAGTTCTTGGGAGATTGAGGGACGGAGTTAGTTTAATAACTTAACGGTCTTTCATGTGCCAAGGGTTTGATTTGTTATTTGGGTTACTACCAAATGAGGTGAAAAATTTGCAAAAGAAAATAACTCAAGTTTCGGACTTGGATTAACCTCTTGAAAATTAAGTAAAAAGCTATGTCTGCTAAATTCTATCTTTTGTTGCAGTATTAAATAAGAATATATAATGA
>JALTHX010000301.1:0-1867 GCA_027076005.1 Caldisericaceae bacterium | reverse complement strand
GTGTTGCAATATTCCTATTTATAAGCTATATTATATAAAAACCAAACGGAGGTAAGAATAATGGCAGAAGAAAACGTTACCAAAATCGAGCTAAAACAAGCTTACGGATTAACAGTGATGGCACGAGGAAATTCAAATCATTGGGTAGTAATGGACGGGCCGGAAAAGTTTCAAGGACACAGCGCAGGCGCACGGCCAATGGAAGTTTTACTAATGGGGCTTGCAGGCTGTACAAGCCAGGATGTAATTTCCATATTGGATAAAATGCATGTTAAATACACGGATTGCAAGCTTGAAATTACAGCGGAACGTGCACCGGAACATCCAAAAGTATATACAAAAATACACCTTACTTACAAAATATGGGGAGATGTTCCTGAAGATAAATTCAAAACGGCCATCGAGCTATCAGAAACAAAGTATTGTTCCGCAAGCGCTATGCTAAAAAAAGCAGCAGAAGTAACTACAGAATACAAAATATTTAAGGACTAAGCATAAAAAAGCGCACATAAGACGCCTTTTTATTAACTATGGAAAATTACGATCTGGTTGTTATCGGGGCAGGGCCGATTGGACTGAAAAGCGCGGAAATAGTAGCACGCAACGGATATAATGTTCTTGTGATAGAGAAAAGAAAGGAAATAGGATATCCAAATCACTGTTCGGGGCTTGTTTCTCCACGGTTTATTTCTGAAAACAAAGTTCCCAACCAACTTGTTGTGTCAGAAATTAAGGGAGCAGAACTTCACTGCCAGGATGAACACTTATTATTTAAAGGTTCAAAATCTTATGCCTTTGTAATAAATCGTGCCGAATTTGATAAAAACCTTGCGAAACAAGCAGAGAAAAACGGCGCACGAATATTAATGAATACTTCCGTGAGAAAATGGAAAAGGGAAAGAAATGACATCCTGCTTACTCTATCTAACGGAAAAGATGTTAGAACTCATCTCGTTATTATCGCGTCAGGCGCACTTACCGGAATAAGTAGGATGTTCAGGTTTAAGGAAGTTCCAAAAGAAGTTATTCATACATTGCAGTTTGATGCACCCGTACTCCTAAAAGACACTGAGATCGTTTATACGTTTTTTAAAAATGAAATTTCACATAACTGGTTTTCTTGGATTATTCCTTTAGAAAATGGGAAGGCTCATATAGGCCTTGGAACGGACAAAAGAGGAAACATTGTAAGCCTTATGAAAAAATTTTTAGAAGAAAACCCTTACTTAAAAGAAGTAAAACTTGATTTAAAAAACGCTGTTTCCTGGATGATTCCCATCGGGCTATTTAAGGAAATTTCAAAGGACAACATAATGATTGTAGGTGATGCAGCTGCACAAGTAAAGCCGTTTTCCGGCGGAGGATTGCACACAGGAATTACATCTGCGGTAATTGCAGCAAATACTTCATTAAAAGCACTGAAAATTCAAGATTATTCTCAAAAAACTTTATCAGAGTACGGGAAGGGAATAAATCAAAAAATTGCACCGATTATCAGCCAGGGATTGATATTAAGACGAATATATAAGTCTATGGGGGATAAAGATAAGGAATTATTTTTGAAGGGCGTAAACAACGAAGAAGCAAAAAACATTATACTAAAGAATGGGAGTATCGATGATCCATTATCCGTAGGGCAGAAACTCTTTAAATTTATTAGAAGACCTCTACTAATATATTTTAAAGATTTCTTAGCAGAAACATTAAGTATATCCTCTTTCAGTTGATAAAATAAAATAACTTATACGGGCATTAAAAAATTTGTATGCATAGCACTTATAGGAAAAGCAAATAAAAAATTATTTATGAAGCATATAACAAGCAGCCTTGCCAAAATAATATATTTGAAAGCCTATTCAAACAAAAG
>JALTHX010000300.1:0-1884 GCA_027076005.1 Caldisericaceae bacterium | reverse complement strand
TTGCTATATGCCCTGATTTAAGATTGAATATTGACCTTACTGCAAAAAGGTATATTTACGGTAGGGCACCCTTTAGGATGCCCTACAATAAGGTTGTTAATAAAGGAGTTGCACTTCCGTGTTGCGCCCATCGATAACGCATACACCCCTTTTGGCAGCTCGGTCAATATTCAATCTTCAATCAGAAAAAACACACCCCGTCTCCGCGCCGGGAGCGGAGCCACACCTCTATATAAAGAGCCAAACATGTTGATGGTAAAATAAGAATGTACAGAAAAAGGGCAAATAAAAATGTACAGGAGTATTCAAAAAAAGGTTGCAAAAAATGAAAAAAGTGATAAAAAAGGCTTTCTCGAATGAAAAAGAGGAGGCCAAAATGTATGGAGAAACAGAATGGCTGCAAGTAAAGCGGCAGATAGAAGAAAAGGGAAACTACAGTGAAATAGGGCGGGCTCTAAGCATTGACAGGCGGACGGTAAAAAGACTGAGTTTAATGAAGGACCCGCCGCCACTTAAAGGAGGGCGGCGGAAAAGGAGTTCAAAGTTGGACAGGTATAAAGGGCAAATAGATTCATGGATAGACGAGGACATAAAAATATATGCCACAAACATAGAAGAAAAATTAGAGAAACTCGGCTGGGACGGGAGTTATTCGACAGTAAAGAGATATATTCGGCAAAAGAAGGAAGAAAAAAGGAAGATAGCGACAGTGCGATTTGAAACATTGCCGGGTAAGCAGGCGCAGGTAGATTTTGCGGAGGAGACGGTAAGATATGCGGATGGAAGAAAGGAGCGTATAGTATTGTTTCAAATGACATTAGGATTTTCAAGGATGAAAATAGTAGAAATAAGCGAAGATATGAGCCGTGGGGAGTTAATGCGATTGGTAGAGAAGAGTTTCAAGGAACTGGGCGGTGTGCCGGAAGAGCTGTTATTCGACAATTTAAAACCGGTGGCCGATAAGGCGCGGACAGTGAGATATAAAGGCAAGATATCAGAGGAATGGGAGCGGTTTGGCATAAAATACGGATTTAAAACGGAATTGTGCATAGCCAGGCGGGCGCAAACAAAAGGAAAAGTGGAAAGGATAATGGATCCGCTCAAGGCATATATCCGCGCAAATATTTTTTTGGATAAAGAACACTTGCGAAAGGAGTTGAAGCGTAGGGCTGAAGAAGAGAGGCAAAGGGTGCATAGCACAACGAGACAGAGCCCGGCAGAACGATTTGAGATAGAAAAGAAATTTCTGAAGCCCTTGCCGTCGAACCTGTATAATTTTGCGAAAACAAGGAAAGAAAAGGTAAGCCGCGATTGCTTTGTAAGTGTTGAACAAATCGGATATTCCGTACCAAGCAAATATGTGGGTAGCAAAGTTGCTGTAAAAGTCGGAGCAGAGTCTATACAAATTTTGACAACAGAGGGACTGATAGTAGCCTCATACAAAAAATTAACAGAAGAAGAAAAGAAAAAGTATAAATATGTAGTAACTCAAAAGCACTATGAAGATTTGCCCGGATGCGCACGTGCCTTTTCGGATTTCAGGGAATTAAATAAAATGAACCTCGGGCCGTTTTTGGTGGTAGGACATGCGCTGAAAAAAAGAGGTAAGAAAAGCCACGCACCTGCAGGTGCGTGGCTCGTAGAAAAAAGGTCATTAGATGTTTATGCGGAGGCAGCACAATGAATGTAGAAGAGAAACTTCGACAGGCAGGCCTAGACTACGCTGCACAAAGATATGGCGAAATAGCGCGCCGGGCAGTCACAGAAAAGTGGTCGTATGCGCAGACAATCGGAAGATTGTTGGACGATGAACTTGAGGGGCGCCGTGAGCGAAAAGGCAGCCTGTATTTACAATTAGCCCATTTTCCTGTAATAAAAACTTTT
>JALTHX010000299.1:0-1885 GCA_027076005.1 Caldisericaceae bacterium | reverse complement strand
TGGTGTATGAAATATCCAGAAATGTTTCTTTAACGGATGTTGATATTGAAACTCCTATCGGCAAAGCGAAAGGGAAACTTCTAAAAGATGAAATTGCTATTATACCAATTTTGCGTGCAGGAATTACAATGGCTGAAGGTATTATAGACTTAATCCCTACTGCTAAAGTCGGCCACATAGGATTATATAGGGACCCTGAAACACTTGAGCCAGTTGAATATTATTGTAAATTGCCCAGGCACATAGAAAAGTATAAAATATTCATTGTGGACCCGATGCTGGCAACAGGGGGATCTGCTATAAAGGCAATAGAAATGCTTAAAGAAAAAGGCGTAAAAAACATTTCTTTTGTTTGTTTGATTTCTGCACCCGAAGGTCTTGATAAACTCAGCAAATCCTTCCCTGATATCCCTATTTATACTATTTCCATAGATAGCCACTTAAATTCACATGGCTATATTGTTCCGGGGCTCGGTGATGCTGGAGACAGGCTATTCGGCACAAAATGAAACGTATATTAGAAATAGCTTTAAAACACTCTACGCTTCTTGAACTGTATTTTTTGATTGGTTTTTTCCTTTCCTCAATCTTCACTCCGTTTGCAATAAGCTTGGGAAAAAGATTTAAAATATTAGACCAGCCGAAAGATAAAGAAGGCAGGGATAAAGTTCATAAGATTCCCACGCCTCGCACAGGAGGAATTGCTTTATTTGCTCCTATTCTCGTTACTTTTTTGCTGATACGCAAATTTAGCAACCCCTTGCTTGGTTTATTTATAGGTTCCACAATTATATTTATTGGAATGTCGTTTGATGATAAATTTAACCTTACTGTTTTGCAGAAGTTTATGATTCAATTTATTGCTGCAACCGTGGTTATTCTTTTTGGAGTAAAATTTGATTTTATTACCAACCCCTTTACACATAAAATTATGTATCTTGGTTGGGGCGGTATCGTGCTTACGTTTATATGGATTGTGGGTGTCACGAACGCACTGAATTTTATTGATGGACTTGACGGACTTGCAGCAGGTGTTGGGGCAATTTCTTCGGTTACTTTAACCATTGTGGCTGTGTATAAAGGTGACCTTGCGCTTGCCCTTTTACTTCTCTCTCTCAGCGGTTCACTTATTGCATTTCTTATTTATAACTTTCACCCAGCACGTATATTCCTTGGAGATTCCGGGGCGGAGTTGTTAGGCTTTGTGCTTGCGACAATTTCTGTTATCGGTGCTTATAAAACTGCCACTTTCATTACAATGTCAATTCCTATACTTACGCTTGGTATTCCAATCACAGAGGTATTTACTTCTGTGATTAGACGTGCAAAAGAAGAAGTTTCTCCTTTTCATTATGACACTGACCATATACATTACAAGCTGTTAAAAAAAGGGTGGTCGCAACGTAAAATTGCCGTATTTTATTACCTTGTTACTACGGTGCTTTCCGTAATAGGTTTGTATGTTGCTTTTATAGGTGTTAAATGAAAAAAAAGGTGTTTCTTATTTTTGGAACAAGACCTGAAGGAATAAAAATGTATCCCGTATATAAAGCGCTGAAGGCAAAAAAATCTATAGAAACACGGGTAATTATAACAAGCCAACATCAAGAAATGCTGAAACAAGTTATTGATTTATTTGAGATTAAAGTGGATTATAATCTTGATGTGATGGAGGATAGGCAAACACTCACAAAAATTACTGTGAAAGTTTTAAATGGGCTTAAAGAAATTTTTGAAAAAGATAAACCCGATATTGTGCTTGTTCACGGAGATACTACAACTACCTTTTCTTCCACACTTGCCGCATTCTATGAGAAAATCCCTATAGGGCACGTAGAGGCAGGGTTAAGAACGTTTAATAAGTTCTTTCCGTATCCTGAAGAAA
>JALTHX010000298.1:0-1891 GCA_027076005.1 Caldisericaceae bacterium | reverse complement strand
ATATTGCATAGTTAAACAAACAAATAAGGAAATCATAAGCAAAAATGGTCAAGGAAAACCTCGTATAATCAGTGTTATTTCCAAACAGGGCATTTAAATCAATTTTAAGCGTTCTCTATGGATAAAATACCTATAAAACAAATTTGGGCCCTTAAAATGGAAATAAACGGTATGTTTTGTATTAAGCCTTTTAAAACAAGGGTTTGTTAAATGTAAATATGTTAAGCTATGTATCAGCAAGCCTGGAAGAGAAAATTAATGCAACGGGAGCAGAGAGGAAAACTATAACAAATACTGTAAACAAGCCAGCTTTGTCGATTAATAAGCTAAATAGCGTAAGCAATATGCTTGCAATGCCCCAGGAAACACCTATTCCTAAACTTGAGGCAATAGCTTTTTTCTCAGGTAGAAGGATTTGCATATAAGTAACATTTGCCCCCATTGTAAAAAACCAGAAAAAAATGCAACCGAAAACGCTACAAACATAAGGTAAACATTTTTGTTAAAAGCACCAATATGCCAAATGCACTTCCTACTGCAAGAGAAACAATGTTAACAAACTTTGGTCCGAATTTGTCAGATAGGACCGCACCTACATATGTTCCAAGCGCACCTGTGAACCTCGAGGCAGAGAGAAAATATCCAACCCAGATAAGTGAAAATTTTAAGGTAACAATATACAAAGGTATCAATGTAGAAAAACCCATTATCACAAGACTGCGGAGTACGTTTACCAGGAGAAGTTCTTTTGTTCCAGCCTTTTTTAGCGCAAAAAACGGATTTAGGTTTGTAAAATTCATAGTTTCCTTCTTTTTCCTATAGAGCGTAAGAGCCAAAATTATAAAAGCAGCGATCATTAATCCGAAAAGAGAAAGTACTGGTGTTTTTGTAAAACCAAAATGTTTAATAAAAATAAGAATCATAATAGGCACAACACCTGAACCAATCGTTCCCCCTATTGAAAAAATTGACATAGTAGTGTGAGGTTTTTTAAACTTCATCTTTCCTATGATAGATGCAGTATTAGGGTGGAAGAAAGAATTACCGAGCAGTCCAATAGAAAGAAAAATAAGAAAAACAAAGAGTCCATTTGCTATACCTATTAAAGGTATAAAAATAACTGTAATAAGAATACTTAATATAACGATAAATTTCTCTGAGAAAATCTCGCCGAAGTAAGCACCAATAGGCTGTATAAAGGCAGTTGCAATCCCAAGGACAGAAGGAATAAGCGCAGTTTGCCCTTCTGTCAATGAAAATTTTGCATAATCACGGGGGGGGTAGCGGTTTCAAAATTCCAGAATACCAATCTACAGTAAAATGTCCCACAAGTAAAGCAGAAAGAACAATGAGTGATATATTGAATTTTTTAGTTTTGCCCATTTATCAAAATTTCCTTAATCTTTCTTATTGTAATATTGGGTATCACTATAATACTTATGTCATAATCGTCAAATAAATACTTAGGACCGTCTGATTTAATATTATTTTTTAAGAAAATAATGTCCGCACCTTTTTTTGCAAGCCATTCAGCTGTTTTTATACCTTTTCCTTTACTCACATTTTTATGTAGGTTTGATAAAATTTCTTCCCCTATTATTTTCTTATTGTTAATCTTCAAGAACAGGAAATATGGCGCGCTGCCAAAGTCGTCAGAAACAGTTTCCGGCGTTTCAATCGGTACTGCGGCATTTATCTCCTTTTTCTCCGCAGGTTCATAATGAATAATAACTGAATCCACGTGAGGGATACCTTTCTTTATCTCTGTTTCTATTTGAGAAACTACTTTGTGTGCCTTATCAAGATTCTTCGTTTTTAGCGTGATTATTGCTTCAAGGAATTTATAACTTCCTGAATTCCTGCCATTTATTTCTTTTATTTCTTTTACAAA
>JALTHX010000297.1:0-1902 GCA_027076005.1 Caldisericaceae bacterium | reverse complement strand
TCTTTTACCAGGTTTTGCGGATTTGGCGAATAGGGAATTAAATTGTTAAATTCAAAGTGAGCAAGGTCGTAATGATATTCAGAACACAAAGAGTCAGAGCCTATTGCAGATTTAAATTCAGAAACCGTTTTCTGCCACGTAACCCTACCAATGCTGCTTTTAGCATTAAAATCATTTCTTGCCCCAGCAAAAGGAAAAATAAACAGCACAAAAAGCAAAATTGTAATCAAGCTCACCGCAGTAATTTCCTTTGCACGGCTTTTGTTCTTCGTTTTATAGGTTTTCTTTTCCACTTTTTCATTTTTCTTTACAGGACATTTAAACTCAAAATACGATTCTTTACTTTGGGAAAGGAGCAAACCAAATCCGAAGAAGAAAAGCAAAGGCATAAACATAAGAGACCAATCAAAATCTACAAACGCATGAAGTAAAATGCCTAAAAGCCCTGTAAATAAACCCACCGACAATATGTCGTATTTTTCTCTTAAAGTGTCAACACCCTTTTTAATAATTCCATACAACATATATAGGAACGCAAGGCCTCCGATAACACCTAATTCATCCAACACCTGGAAAAAAATGCTGTGCGGGTATTTGGAGAAAAAGTAAACGGTTCTGTATTTCATATATACATATTGATAAGTTCCATTTCCCGTGCCAAAAATAGGATGTGCCTTGAGAATCTTGATGCTGTCCTTTAGCATATTTTCTCTCTGACCGAGAGAGGTGGATTTTTTACCTTTTAAAAATTCAAAGAGTATTTTTAGCCTATTTCCTGTGCCTTGCATTATCGGCAGAAACATTTTTTTATCAACAAAAATTAGGGCGGAGAAAATCACGGCAATGGAAACTATATACAATAAACCTTGCTTCCGCTCATTTCCTTTTAGCAAAACAAGGTAAAGAATCCACACAATAACAAAGGCAATTAAACCGCCACGTGATTCTGTGAGGAATAGAGCAGCAAGGAAAAGCAGGGCAAAAATTCCATAAATAATTTTCCAATAAATTTTCTTAGCCCAAATCGTATAAGAAAATGCAAGAAAGAAGGGCAAAATAAGGAATGCTGCAAATGTATTTGCATATTGTAAAGTAGAAGAAATCCTATTACCCTGTATAAAACCGTTTCTTGACAGGAAGCCAAACAACGCACTACTCAAATGAAAACGGTATCCGAAATAGGCCAATAAGCCAAGGGCGGATAAAACAATTCCAAGCAAAAGAATAGACCACAGTGCAATTTGCAATTCTTTTTTGCTCCTCACACTGTCCAATACAATATAAAAAACAAATAGATAAATAAGAACTTTGTAAAACTCCGCAAGCGTGGCATGAAAATACACCGTAAGGAACAAAGATATGAATGCAACTCCTAAAAAGATAAAAAGATTTTTATCTGCTCCACTTTTTCTTATATTTTCTTTTTTAACAATTTTCAGATAGAGAAATAAAATAATTGCAGGAAGGGAAAGAAGGAGTGTTGCATAAACTTCCCAAGGGAAGTACCCGCCCTGAAACAAACCTGCAAAGAATAAAGGCACTAATGCAAAAATTAAGATAACAGTATGTAAGTCCACAGTTTTTTTAATTTTCTTCTTAGAAATAGTTTTGATGCTGTTCCTTTTATTCTTTTTCATAACGTAATTATAAAACAAATTTTTCTTTTGCAAAGCTTTCATAGAAAATCTTTTGCGAGTCACTCCGAGTGTGGCGACTAACCTCCTCCACACCGTCATTCTGCTTTTTTCCGTCACTCTGAGCGCAGCGACCGAAGAATCTCGTTTTTGTCACTCTGAACGAAGTGAAGAGTCTCCTCTTTTGCCTCTTTTCTGTCATTCTGGAGGAACGAAAGAAGTGAGTGACGAAAAATCTCATCTTTATTCTTTCCGTCTTTCTGAACGC
>JALTHX010000296.1:0-5950 GCA_027076005.1 Caldisericaceae bacterium | reverse complement strand
CGCACATAGACAAGGTCTCCGTCAGAAATCTCTCCCATTTTTAAATGGGTAGAATTTTCTTCTTCTGAGGCTTCTTGTAGTTTTCTTTCAACATCTTTTGATTCTAATTCAAGCTTCTCTTTAATGGCTCTAATTTTCTTTTGACTTTTAATTTCATTTTCTAAGTTTTTTAGAGTATTATCCATCTTCTCTTTGGTTTCATTTACAATTCTTCGGGCCTCTTCATATGCCTTTTTAATTTCCCGCTTCTTTCTTATTTCAATACTGCTGACTTTTTCTTCGTATAGGGATTTTAGCCTCTCAATCTCTTCTTTATATGCTTCTATCTCATCGCGTGAGGCACCAATTTTCTTTTGGTCTTCGGAAATTTTTGAAAGATATTCCTGTGCAATTATGTGCTCTTCGGAAAGTTCTTTTTTTGCAGTTTCCAACACCATATCAGGGATCCCCAATTTCTCAGCAATAACAAATGCATGGCTCTCACCGGGGACACCGATATAAATATGATAAGTAGGTTTGAGTGTTTCAACATCAAATCCCACAGAAGCATTCTTAGCAAACGGGAATTCATACGGAAATTCCTTTAATTTGCTGTGGTGAGTAGAAACAACGGCAAGCACCCTTTTATCATAAAGATGTTTTAACACAGCAAAACCTATGGCCGAACCCTCTTCCGGATCAGTTCCTGCACCAAGTTCATCGATCAATACAAGAGAATCCCTATCTGCTTCTTTCAATATTCTAATTATCTTTTTCATATGTGAAGAAAAAGTGGATAGGCTCTGCTGAATACTCTGTTCATCTCCAATATCAGCAAATACCTTTTTAAAAAATCCTATTTCAGAATTAGAGTAAGCAGGAATATGGAGTCCCGCCTTTGCCATTAATACAAAAAGGCCGACAGTTTTCAGGGTAACAGTTTTCCCACCGGTATTAGGGCCTGTTATTATAAGCATATAATAATCGTCACCAACAGACACATCTATTGGAACCACTTTATCATTCGAAATAAATGGGTGTCGTCCTTGAACAATGTTAATTTTTTTAGCCATAGTAAGCTTTGGTTCAGATGCGTTCATCATTATGGAAAGTTTTACTTTGGCAAATGCAAAATCAAGTTCATAAATTGTGCCTAACGATAAAAAAACCTTATCAATTTCGTTATTTACATCCGTTTCAAGCTCCATTATTATTCGTTCTACTTCCTGTTTTTCTTTAGAGGACAAATCAACAAGTTTATTATTCAACTCCACAACGGAAAGTGGCTCTACAAAAATAGTGAGCCTACTGGAAGATTCATCCTGAATTACACAAGGAAATGTATTTTTTCCACTTTGTTTTATAGGAATTACATAACGGCCGTTTCTTCGAGTAATTATCTGATCCTGAATAATGCTCTCATACGTCTTGGAATATATAATATGCTGAAGTATAGTTTGAATTCGCATATATGTAGTGTGCATTTCCCTTCGTATTATGCCAAGTAACGGGGAAGCTTTTTCCGATATAGTTCCATCTGGTTCGACAAAATTCTTTATTTTAGTAGACATTTTTTTAAAAGACGAGAGCCTATTCGCATAACTGGCAAGTATGGGAAACTCATCCTTTTTCGAAGAAAGCATATCTTTAATTTCTGATACCGTGTCAAGAACAGAAGCAACCTTAAGAAGTTCATCGCCGCTTAAAATTGAAAGAACCTTTATGCGATTCAGAATTTCTTCTACGCCCATAAATTCAAGAAACGGAAGTGTTCCCTCCTGCTCATAAAATTGCCTTATTTCACTTGTTTCTCTTAATTTGAGCTGTGCTTCCTCAAAACGATCAAGAGGTATAAGATTTTTTGAGATATTACGCCCTCCTTCAGTAGTACAAAACTCTGAAAGTTTGGAGATAATTCTATCAAAACCTAATATATTTAATGTTTCTTTTCCCATAAAAACCTTTCTAATTCATTAAAATTAAATGTATTTATCACCTCGTTTTTCGTAAGATACACTCTACGGAGTATTTTAACACCATACCGCATAAAATTTAAATGCCCAACGTTATGAGCATCGGTACCTATCGAGAAATACTTCACTCCCAAACGTTTTGCCTGCTTAATTAATCCGACGGAAAGATCCATTCTTTTGAGAAATACATTAACTTCAAGAGCTACATTGTTTAAGGAAGCAATTCTAAAAACTTTCTCGATATCAAACTTAAAACCTTCACGCAGTGAAAGCAACCTTCCAGTAGGATGCGCAAGGATATTAACAAGCTTATTTGACAAAGCTTTCTCAAGACGAAATGTGTTTGTACTTTTTCTGTTTTCAAAACCCGTGTGCATAGCAGCAATTCTTAAATCTAACTTTTCAAGTATGTTGTTATCAAAATCCAAACTACCATCATTATTTATCTCTATTTCACTCCCCTTTAAAATTTTGATTTCTTTTTCTCTGTTCAATTTATCGATTATATCCATTTCCTTCATAAGCCTATTTGTACTCAGGCCATTCGCAATTTTTAAAGACACCGAATGGTCAGTAATTGCAATATATCGATACCCATAGTAAAGTGCCTCTTCCTTAATCTCATTTATTGAATTAGTTCCATCACTAAAATTAGAATGAACGTGAAGATCTCCCTTAATATCCGAATATTCTATGAGCTGCGGCAAGACATTCCTTTCAGCTAATTCTATTTCCTCTTCACCTTCCCTTAACTCCGGGGGTATGTATTGAAGACCTAATTTCTTATAAATCGTTTCCTCGTTATCTGCCTTTATTAAAATATAACCCCTGGGCGATATTTTATAACCTCTTATTTTAGCACGCTCATTAATTTTTTGGTTGTGGAGTTTTGAACCTGTATAGTATAAGAGTGCCGGAGAAAAATATTCGGCAGGAACGATAAGAAATTTGATCTGAATATTGTTTCGGTCTTTCAAATATAAATTAGTAGGAGATTCTTTTTCAATTTTCTTAAAAGAGAGATTACTTTTTATTATATTGGCTACTTTCTCTCCTGTAACAACAAAATTAAGGTTGTTAACCATTTCTTTGCCCCTGCGGACACTACCCGTAATTTCAACACGTTCTATCCCTTTATCCAACAATAAGCGTTTAATTGAGTTTGCATAAGAAAATCCCTCAAAAAGGTTCAATTCAAAGTTATCTCTTTTGTACAACAAAAAACTTTTTCGAAGTTGTTCTTCAAAGCGAGGACCTACTCCCCTTATGTTTCTTACTTTGCGTGTTTCCAAGGCTCTATATAGATCAGATATGGAACTAACACCTAAAACATTGTAAAGCTTCAAAACATTATCAGGGCTTATGTTCGGCAGCCTTAAAAGAGAAATAACTCCTTTTGGAAATTGAAGCTCAAGACTATCTTTAAGGGAAAGGTTGCCAGTCGTCAGGATCTCGTCTATATCGTTTCTTACTATCTCAGGTAAGAACGGCACTTCTTCTCCTCTATTTATGGAATAATCTAAAGCAGCTACAGAATATGCGCTTTTTTCATATATTTTAGCAAGCTCTCGCTTGTTATCCAGCAAAAGCAGATTAGAAACATAAAGTAACGTACGAGAAATGTCCCAATTTGTCATTCTTTTCTCAGCTTGCCTCCCAATTCCAGGGTAACAACACGCTCAAGTTCATTTATAAATTCCTCTATTTCCTCCCGTTTTAAGGTTCTATCCGTCGAATAGAAGGAAAGAGAATAAGCAAGGTTTTTTTCATCATCTTTCAATGGTTTGCCCTGATAAATATCGAATAAATTAACGCCTCTCAAATATTCTGAGCGAACAGATAGAATTTTTTCTCTTACGGTTCCCTCTGGAATATCTCTCTTAACTACAATTGCAATATCCATCTTTAACGGTGGATATTGAGGATATTCAACAAATTCTTTTTTTCTATTTTTTTCATTAAATAAAATTTCAAAATCAAGGTCTGCATAATAAATATTTTGTTTAATATCAAAATTTTTGAGTACATTACTGTTTATTGTTCCGATAACCCCTGCCTTTTTTCCGTTTATATAGATAATGGAAGACTGGTAAGGGTGCAAAAACCTGCAATGTTTTTCTTTAAATTCAGGTTTTATATCTATACGCGCTAAAATTTCTTCTATGATACCTTTTAAATAGTAGAAATCATATGGCAAAGATTTCCCAAAAGGGTTTAAAGAAACACGATTTCCCGATAGAAGGATTCCTACGCTGTTTCTTTCCGTATACTTTTTATTTTGATACGAAAACACCTTGCCTATTTCAAAAATATTGATATCAAACGTACCGTTTTTTTTGTTTATTTCCGCAACATTTAACATCACAGGAAACAGAGACGGCCTCAACACAACCATCTCCTCGCTAAACGGATTAACTACTTCGGCGGTA
This sequence comes from Caldisericaceae bacterium, assembly GCA_027076005.1. Lineage (GTDB taxonomy): Bacteria > Caldisericota > Caldisericia > Caldisericales > Caldisericaceae > S016-85. The sequence continues at coordinate 1,569 of JALTHX010000296.1, read as the reverse complement.
TTGTCCAGTGAAATAAATGACTTTAACAGAAGGTTTTTACTAATCAGAGAAACGGTTTGAACCTCCATAAGGCCTAATCTTACAAGCTCATCTTTTAAATACCATAAAAATCCTTCTTTATCCGTCATTCGAGCACTTTTCAATGAAGCAACTACCGGTTTCTCCCCAAAGGAATTATATCCCTTCATTCTTAAAACTTCTTCAATTAAATCTACTTCAATATTGATATCTCTTCTGAAAGATGGATAATGCACTTCAAGGAAATCGCCTTTATCAATACATTTAAAACCTTCAAATTCCAAGTATTTTTTAACTTCTTCTTTCTCAACACTTTCACCTAACAAATCTCCTATCCTCTTTATACGAACATTCACCGGACTACCTGGCATTAAATCAGACACAATATTACTTTCCATTGCTATTCCTCCGGCTTCTTTCAAAATAAGCTTGGATGCAAATAACGAAGCTTTTTCCGGAAATTCAGGGTCCGTCCCTTTCTCAAACAGCATAGATGCATCAGTCATCAAATTTAAGCTTCTTGAGCTCTTTGAGATACAAGAGGGAAGAAAATATGCACTTTCAAGAAATACGTTTTTCGTTTGCGAAGTAACTTCGGTGTCTTCCCCTCCCATCACTCCAGCAAGTGCGACTGCTCTTTCTTTATCTGCGATAACGAGATTCCACTCGTTTAATGTGCGTTCTACTCCGTCTAGTGTTTTAATCTTTTCTCCTTTTATCGCGTTCCTTACTCTAACTTCTTCTCTCAATTTATCTGCATCGAAAGAATGCAAAGGTTGGCCGTAAAATTTCAAAACAAAATTGGTAACATCAACAATGTTATTTATTGGACGTGTGCGGAGCATAAAAAGTTTCTGACGGATTGAAAGTAATGATTTTTTCACATCCACCCCTGCTATATATCTCCCAGAATAAAAAGGCGCTAAACTCTTATCTTCCACAACTATGGGAATGCTCGTTTTTCCGCTAAGTTCAATATCAGTATCAACATTGAACCGCGCAAAATTCGCCTGTCTCTTTTCTCTTCTTGCTTTTAAAATTTCAATCCATCTTGCAATACCTACAAAGTAAAATGCATCTGCCCTATCGGGAAGCAGAGAAAATTCCAGAAATTCATCATCAATGGGCAAGATATCTTCCACAGGTCTTCCTATGGGTGTATCCTCAGGTAAAATAAAAATTCCTTCTTTTTCATCGCTACTTAAAATATCCCCGTCCAAACCCAATTCTTTGTAGGAACAAAGCATACCATTAGACACAATGCCTTTGAAATCCCTGGGAATAATTTTAGCTCCATTAGCAAGGATACTGTTTGGGACAGCAAAAGGTACTACGTCTCCATTACGCAAGTTCGTTGCTCTTGTTACAACAGAGAACTTTTCGCTGCCGGTTACAGCATTTAGCTTAAAAAGTTTTGTCCCTTCTACCATTGAAAGGTCATTTACTTTTGCAGTAATAATATTCTTAAATCTATGTTGGATTTTTTCTATCCCTTCTACTTCCAGTCCAAGTAAAGAGAATTCTTTTGCAAGCTCATCGGCTGTATAGTCA
>JALTHX010000295.1:0-5956 GCA_027076005.1 Caldisericaceae bacterium | reverse complement strand
TTGCAATAGGACTTTGTTCTGTTGTTGCCGTAACAAATTTTGTTCAAAATGCGTTACTTATGTCATTTGTTTTTAGCTTTGTTTTGATACTATCCGAAGTGATTGTTTCTGCAATACGTAAGTGGGTCCCTGATGAGATCAGAGTCCCTATTTTTGTGGTAGTAATTGCTACATTTACTACTATTGCTGCGCTGCTATCCCATGCATATTTTCCTGCTGTGTACGATGCCATAAAATTGTATATTCTCCTTGTTGTTGTAAATTGCATTATAATTGGCCGTGCTGAAGCATTTGCGTATAAAAATGGCATATTTGATTCCTTGCTTGACGGTATTGGTATGAGCATAGGATACAGCTGGGTAATTGTCGCTATTGCCGTGATAAGAGAATTATTCGGTAATGGAACGATTGCAGGATTGCGAGTTATGCCGCAAGCTTTTCAGCCTGCGCTTGTAATGATTCTTCCTCCTGCCGGGTTTCTTGTACTTGGTGTACTTGTCGGATGGCTTGAATGGAGTTTAAAAAAGAAGGAGGCTAAAAAATGAGTTACCTTACAGGACTTCTTAAAATATTTATTGCCTCAATGGTAGTAAATAATATTATTCTTATGCAATTCCTTGGATTATGCTCTTACATTGGGCTAACAGATAATATGAGTGCCTCTATCGGAATGGGATATGCAGTTACATTTGTTACGGTGCTTGCGGCGATAGTTACCTGGATTATTGACCACTGGATTCTTATCCCTTTTCACCTTCAGCCATTCTTGCAAATTGTATCTTTTATCCTTGTAATTGGTTCATTGGTAGGTCTTGTTGAGATTTATTTAAAAAAAATGTCACCCAACCTTTACAAGGCAATGGGAATTTACCTTCCCCTTATTGCAACAAATTGTTTAATTCTTGGAGTTACTTTTGTAATTTCTATGCATAGGCTTGATTTTATCCAATCAATCGTAGAGGCTATTGGTACGGCACTTGGTTATTTTATGGCGATGCTTATCCTTGCCGGCATCAGAGAAAGACTTAGGAATTCTGAGCTTCCTGAATTTTTCCAGGGAAAGTCGATTGCGTATATTATTTCTGGAATTGCAGCCCTCGCGTTTATGGGATTCCAAGGAATGATAAAATAGAGGTGTTTTGATGAAAACAATTATAATTTCTATATTAGCAGTTGGTGGATTTGGTGCCTTGTTTGGTGGGTTGCTGGGATTTTTTGCCGAAAAATATAAAGTCGAAAAAAATCCTCTTGTTGAAGCCATTTATGATGTTTTACCTCATGGGGATTGTGCGGCCTGTGGTTATCCGGGTTGTCATGCTTGTGCAGAGGCAATAGCAGACGGAAGAGCACAGGCAGATGCTTGTGTGGTAGGTGGTGCGCCAACAACGTCAAAAGTAAAAAAAGTGTTGGAAGAATTTAAAACAAAAAATGATAAGAAAAGTTAATTTGAAAAATTCTTAAAGTTGGATACAATAAAGGAAGGGGAAGAAAAATGAAAAAAGGATTAATAATTATTTTGATAGGCCTGTTTTTGTTTGCTGCGGCTAGTGTATATGCTGCGGACACTAAACCCATGGTTATTCAAGTTAAGAATCCCCTTCCTGTCCCTTTAACTAAAGTCGTTACTCTTTCTGTTCCTTTAAATAATTTATCTGCGGAAACTAATTTTGCTTTGTCCTGCGATAGTAATGATTTGCCATTGCAAGTATTAAGTCGCAAAAATAATGCAGTAGAGCTAAGAACGATTCTGAGCCTTTTACCCAATGAAACAAAATTGTTAACCCTTAAGTATGGAAGCAGTATTAAGGGAAACTACAGTATAATTTTTAAACCGAATTTTTCAGGTACGTATTTTGTTGGCATAGGAAGTGGAAAACTATATATTACATCCTTAAACGACGATAACAACATTACCGTAAAAATTGTAAACAAAGGTTCTCCTATTTCTTTTAAATTGAACAAAAATGAGTCTAAAATAATACCTATAGAAAATAGAGATACAGTATTTTCTATAACTGCGAAGTACCCCGTTTTTGCTGAGGCAAGCTCATTAAAAGAAAATTGTTTAAGCAATAGTTCTGATGACGTTTCTTCTGTGTATGGAACGTATTTTGTTCTCTATATTCCAAGGGAAATAGTTATTTCTGCTTATAAGGCAACCGATGTAAAGTTATACTCTTCATCCGGAAATACGATTTTTAGTGGTACGCTTCCTCCAAAAGGCCAATATAAAAACTTGAATCTTAGTGAGGGGTTTTATACAATTTCTGCAAGTAATCCTGTAACTGTCCAGTTCGGTTGTGAAGATGATAATATTTATGCAGTAAATTACGGAAATACGAACAGATTTAAAGGTGTTTCGTACGGAAACATTGTTTGTTCCGCCCTATTTCCCCAAACAGTCGTAAAAATTAAAACTCCTAACAAGAACTTTCCGGAGGTTACTCTTGAAAAGAGTGGGGACTATATATATAAAGATTTGATAACAAGGTTTAAAGATAAAGAAAGTGAGCTTATACCTGTTTACATAGAATATTCCAAACCAGTGCTAATATATTCTGATTCCGAACACGGGAATATCGGTGGGGAGCAAATTCCTTCCGTAAACGGTGATGGAAATAATTTTGTTTTTCTTACAGGTAAAATTTTCAATTTTGATGGATTAAAGCATAAAAGAAAAATTGCGGTAATTCCTTCAGAGCCGGAGACACATGTTTCAATTAATGGAAAGCAGATACTCCTTTCAGATGAACTTTCTCCCAAGTATTTTCTTTTTGACAAAAGTTATTCCCTAGTAAAAATGTTTGCTGACAAGCCTGTCGCCGTGTTCGATATTGGAATGACTACGGATTTGGAATATTTTACAGAACTTATTCCTATAAAAGATAATTCTGTTCTTTGGAGTATTGGTTCCTCTGCTGTTCCGGGCGGAACTACTTCTCCGGGATCTGGAAATAATTTGCCTAAGGCGGTAAATAATTTTACTAAATTTTTATCTCCAGTAGGTGTATTCTTTAATAATTTATGGAAAACCTCTAAAAACTCTTCATTGTTTAAGAATACGCAAGAAATGCTTAGGGAATTTGTGAATGATATTGCCCCCTCTATAAAATCTTTTTCTAAACAAATCCTGAATCTTTTTATGCCGGTTGCGGGAATGATATACCCCTATATTCACCCGTATATCCCAAATCTCACTCAAAGCGAGCTTGCAGCCATTATCTTTTATATTCTTATCGCATTTATTATTATTCTTTTATGGCCTAAGCATCAACGTAAAAGGAATGTGCCTGTAGTAAAACTGAAAGAATCAGAGCTGAAAAAGAAAAAAAATGTTGCTTTCAATGTAAAAACTATTGAAGAGAAAGGCCCTACCGGGATAAAATATGGAGCACGCGGAAAACCCAAAACACTTCAACCCGTTAAGAAGATTATGAATCCTACGACTAAAGAGCCCGTAGCTAATAGTAAAGCGGAGGTGTCTTATCCAAAAATACCTGCTAAGAATAGTTCTGTTGTTGGGGAAACCGTGGGAGCCCAAAGGAAAACTATATCCGAATCACCGGTAAAATCTAGTGCAAAGGGTATTGTATCCTCTGAGCGGGGCAAAGGTATGCCAGTTGTAACGCCTTTAAAGAGAAAAGTGCTTAATGTTAAGAAGGAAGAGCAACAAAAAGAGGCTGTTCAGCCTGCTAATACAGAAAAAGAAACGGTTGAGGAAAAGCCCTTACGTAAGACTATTAGCCCTTCAGAAACTAAGAATGTGCTTTCCAAAAAAGTTGAGGAACACAGAGAAAATAAAATCGTAACATCTCCTGTACAGAGCAAGGGCACTTTAAAGGATGTTGCACGGGAAAAAGTAAAAGAAGAAGCAGAGAAATCGCAGAAGGTTGCAAGTTCATTTGTTCAGCCCGCAGAAAGTGCTAAATTAAATGAAGAAATTGAGAGTAGCGAAAAAACTAAAAAAAATGAAGTAAAAGAAAAAAATGAAGTAAAAGAAAAGCAAACGATTACTCAAACATCTCTTGATGAGTTATTAGAGCGGGTTAAGAATGAGGTGAAACCTGCTTCTCCCTCTTTGAAACAAAATCCGGCTGGGCCCAAGGAGCTGACTAAAGAAGACAAAACAAATGCAAAAGTGCTTGCTTCTCTCGAAGCATCCGTAGTTATGGACAAGGATTCTGCTGAAAAGGTAGTTTATAGTGGTTTAATTAAACAATTTAATAGAACATTTATTTCGGCAAGGGAACAGCCCGAAATTGACATTGAAAAGAAATCTAAATATAGGATAGGTACTATTGCATTGACTCCGATTGAGCTAAGAATTGCCGAGGACCTTGCTCGAAGAATTGGCGCAAAGAGATCCACAGGAGAAGCACTTTTAATCTCTAAAAAGGTAGGAGTCAAGCAGGTTTTAGTGAATGACACGCCAAAGATTACTAATTATCAGGGGATTAAAATTACGAATATAAACGATGTTATAAAGGAATGATTAGGTTTCTTTGAATTGTTTTTACTTCTTTTTATATTTGTTTCTATGGACATAAAGTAATTTGTTTCTTATAGGGAACAAATAAGTAATTATATTATATATTAAATTAAGTTCTTAAAGGAGATATAACAGTGAAAAATTTTAGTGAGTTGGGATTGTCCATTGAAACATTGGATGTTTTAAAAAAGAAAGGCTTTGAAGAGCCTACCGAGATACAAAAAAAAGTAATTCCTGAAGCGTTAAAAAATGAAAAAGATATAATGGGGCAGTCACGCACCGGAACAGGGAAAACAGCCGCATTCGGCCTACCAATAATTGAACTGATAGGAAAACATTCGCGTTCCGTTAAGGCTTTAATTTTAACTCCTACAAGAGAATTAGCTATTCAAGTTGCGGCGGAAATAAACTCTCTTAAGGGAGATAAAAATATCAGAGTGGAACCAATTTACGGGGGACAATCCATCGGCAGGCAGCTTACTTTTTTAAAAAAAGGAGTTGACATAGTTATTGGTACCCCCGGGAGAATTCTTGACCATTTGAAAAGAGGATCTTTAAAACTGGACAAGATATCCTTTTTAGTTTTAGACGAAGCTGACGAAATGTTGGATATGGGTTTTTTCGAGGATGTTAGGGAAATAATAAGCTTTTGCTCACCAGATAGAAGAACTATGCTTTTTTCAGCTACAATGCCAAATGAAGTAATGGATATTGCGAAGAAGTATATGAAAGATTATCGGGTTTTTAAGGTTACGCAAGGAGAGCTTACCGTAAAGCAAACCGACCAAATTTACTTTGAAGTTGCGGAAAAAGATAAATTTGAGGCTTTATGCCGAATTATTGATATTAGTGAGGATTTTTACGGTATTGTATTTTGCAGGACAAAGGTAGATGTAGAAAATATTTCGAAAATGCTGATTGAACGTGGTTATGAGGCTATGGGAATTCATGGTGATATTCAGCAAAACCAGAGGGAAAAAATATTAAATGGATTTAAGAAAAAGAAATTCAATATATTAGTCGCAACTGATGTTGCGGCAAGGGGTTTAGATGTCCAAAACCTTACATATGTTGTTAACTATACTGTGCCTCAAGACCCAAAATATTATGTCCACAGAATAGGGAGAACCGGGCGGGCCGGGAAGGGGGGTATTGCCGTAACGTTTATTACTCCCGCGGAGTATAGAAGGCTGCAGTTTATAAAGAGAAAAGCAAAAACAGAAATAAGAAAAGCACAGCTCCCTAGCGTTAAAGATATAATTGGAGTTAGAAAGACGCGGGTAAAAAACGAAATCGCAAGTATAATTGAAACCAAAGAGGTTAAGAAATATTCTAAGATGACCGAAGAATTACTTGAAAGTTATGAGCCAGCGGAAATTATTTCTGCTTTGTTAAAATATTCTTTTGGGTCGGTTTTGGACGAAAGTAGCTACCGCGAGATTGGTAGCAGCCTTGTTGATAATACGG
>JALTHX010000294.1:0-1919 GCA_027076005.1 Caldisericaceae bacterium | reverse complement strand
CTGCGATATAGCAGCTGTTGTTATATGTGACGATTTTGCAATTTCCTTAACAGTTATTGACGGATTCTTTTCTATCTGCTTTAGGATATAAAGTTGCGCAAATGAAATCCCTTTAACCCCGGATTTAAAATAGTTAAAAGCCTCCTTAAAGAGCGGAACTATCTCTTTTTCAAAAACTGATAAAAGCTTATCTCTTTCTGCCATTAAATGCTTATAGACCTCCTTAAAACATCACAGATATTATTAATCTTCCTTAAAGTATTCATCGTGTTTTAGATTAATTTCTTTTAAGAAAAAGGCTGCTATAAAAGCTCCTATTGCGAAAAAAACACTAATTGTATAGATATGGTTAAACCCGTACGTTAAAGCCTTCCGAACTGCCTCTATAAATTGGTTAAAAAGCTGTGCACCTCCGGAGCCAAAGGCCATGAATTTAGATTTCATAGCCTCCTGAGCCTGAGGTGTTGTAAGACTCTGAGGATTAAAAAACTGAGCTTTTTTATCTTCAGGGATAAATGAAAGCATCTGGCTGAGTTTTGCAGGCATATTTGCCGAAAGGCTGCTCTTAAAGTCATTGGCCAGTATCGTACCGAAAATGGGTGCAACGATTACCCCTCCCAGAGACCTTACAAACTGCTGTGTTGAGTTGACAACACCCATTATCTTATACGGAAAGGCATTCTGAACAACAACATTAATTAGAGGCATAATGCTCCCTACACCGAGCCCTAAGATTACCATATCCCTAACAACAACAGGCCATGTAGTGTTGACATCCATAATTGCGAGCAGATACATACCGAAAATCATAACTGCAGCGCCTATAATTGCCTGCAATTTATACTTTCCTGTTTTAGATATGAGAAAACCACCCAGTATGCTTCCCGTTATAAAGCTTAACATCATTGGTGTTAAAACAGCCCCCGAATTTTTTGCACTTAATCCGATGACCCCCTGAATAAAAAGCGGGAGAAACATAAGTCCGCCGAAAAGCCCCACAGAAATTAAAAGACCTATTATAAGAGAAACGGTAAATATATAGTTCTTAAACAGGTCCGGTGAAAGTATCGGTTCTGTTTCTCTTTTTTCGTTCAGGATAAAGAGCACAATAACCGCTGCTCCGAATACCATTAAACCTATGGTTTCATAGGATCCCCATGCGAATTTATTCCCTGCCCATGTGAATGCCAGTAAAATAGGGAGGAGCCCCACAACCAGAAGTGTGCTGCCCTTCCAGTCCAGAAGAGTCCTGTGTTCCGTACGGACCCTTGGTAGCGCATAGATAACAGCAATAAGTGCAAGCAAACCGAAAGGAAGGTTAATATAGAATATCCAGCGCCAGCCTAAGTTATCCGTTATCCAGCCGCCGAGGTAAGGCCCGAATATGCTTGCAAGTCCGTATATCCCGGACAGCGCACCCATCCATTTGCCTCTCTCCCGCGGGTTAAAAATATCTCCTATTGTTGCACGGGGCATACTCATCATCGCGCCTGCGCCTATTCCCTGGACAGCACGTGAAATAATAAGCTCCATAATAGTACGAGCCTGCCCGGAAAAAGCAGAACCTACCATAAACATAACAAGCCCGAATATATAGAAAGGTTTTCGCCCATAGGTATCGGATAGCTTTCCGTACAGAGGAACAGTAACCGAAGAGGCCATCATATATGCAGTGAAAACCCAGGCGTAGAGGGAGAACCCCTTTAAATCTCCGATTATAGTAGGCATTGCAGTTGATACTACAGTCTGGTCCATAGCCGAAAAGAACATTGTTAGCATTACAGAGCCAAGCGCCCACCATTTCTTATCACCTGTAATATGATTTGTTGCCTGATATACTCTCTTAGCAGTTGCACCCATATTTATTTACACTCCTCACTCTGTTCTGATATTTTTTAAACTCCTGCACGCTATTAGAT
>JALTHX010000293.1:0-1921 GCA_027076005.1 Caldisericaceae bacterium | reverse complement strand
CCCATACCACTCATAAGGTGCTCTCCTGTTTCTTGGTTAAGAGTAATCTTAATAGAAGGATCCTCTTTAGAAACTTGGAGAAGAACTTCAACGAGTTTTGGAAGGTCACTTGGTTTTACCGCTTCTATTGCTTTTGTAATAACAGGTTCAAAGATGTGCGATAAGTTATCGAAAGGTTGAACATCATGTCCTTGTAGGGAAACAGTTTCTCCAGGGAATGAACCTTTTAATCCACCAACACCAACGATGTTACCTGCTGGAACGTCATCAACGATTTCTTTTTTTGCACCATTATAGATGTAAATCTGTTGTGTTCGTAAATTAACATTTGCTTTATGAAGATGAACACTAAGTCCCTTCTTCATCGTTCCCGAGTATAAACGACCCATACAAATTTCTCCTGCTTGAGGATCGACAACAACTTTCGTAACTACAAACATTAATTCTCCGTTCGGGTTTGCTGTTAAAAGATCTTTACCTACTTGAGATTCAGGATCTCCGTGCCAAAATTTTGGAACTCTATAAGGAGCTGATTCTACAGGGTTAGGTAAGTGTTTAACTACAGAACCAAGAAGAACTTCATGAAGTGGAGCGACTTTTCCAAGTTTTTTCCAATCATCGTCTTCACCAGAAGTATACGCTTCGATAATTTCTTTGAAAGAAACACCTTTTTCTTGCATGAAAGGAATACTCAAAGCCCAGTTATGGAATGCAGAACCAAAACACACACTTCCGTCTTGAACGTTAACTTGCCATTTGTCGCCGTATTCTTCTTCAGCGATTTCTCGGATGAGTTTGTTTACATTAGCAATTGTTTTTGTGAAACGTTCCATCATAGCTTCAGGTGTTAATTGAAGTTCTTTGATGAGACGATCTGTTTTGTTGATAAAAAGAATTGGTTTTACTCGTTCTCGAAGTGCTTGTCGAAGAACAGTTTCTGTTTGGGGCATAATACCTTCAACTGCACAGCAGACTACTACTGCACCATCTACTGCTCTCATTGCTCGAGTTACGTCTCCACCAAAGTCAACGTGCCCAGGAGTATCGATAAGGTTGATAAGAAATTCCTCATTGTGAATTTGGTGAACCATAGATACTGCTGATGAATCAATAGTAATTCCTCGTTCTGCTTCGTCATCGTGAAAGTCAAGAGCTACTGCTTTTCCAGCGAGCTCTTCTGAAAGCATACCTGCACCTGCAAGTAAGTTGTCGGAAAGAGTAGTCTTTCCGTGATCAATATGTGCTGCGATTGCAATGTTACGAATTAACTTCGGATTCTTCATCGCCGCAGTTACTCTATCTACCATTTTTGCCATTTTATTTATACCTCATTTATTGTGTGAACGCTTCGTGCGCCACATTATACGAATGTAATTCATCTTCATTAAACCAAAGATTTAGTTCCATTTCTGCCTCTTCCGGATTTGCAGATGAATGAACTAAATTAGCTAAAAATTTTTCTTTTTTATTAGCATAAGCCATACTAATATGACAGAAATCTCCTCGAATAGTTCCAGGAACTGCCTCAGCAGGATTTGTTTTTCCAACCATTTTTCTTACCTGTGCTATAGCGTTTACACCTTCTAAACAAAAAGCAATAACAGGACCAGATATTAAATAATCTGAATTAATTTGAAATACTTTTTCACTATGTCGCTCAGCAACATCATAATAATGTTTTTTTGCAAGTTCTTTATCAGCCCAAACCATTTTACTAGCAATAATTTTAAGACCAACATCTTCAAATCGTTGAAGAATTTTACCGACCAATGCGCGTTTAACAGCATCAGGCTTCATAAATATTAATGTTCGTTGAATCATTCTTTTTTAACCTCAAATAGTATTATTAAAAATATAAAAAGTGCATTCGTTTACACGTAACGCAATAAATATTAAAAAAATAAAATATAATACATAAAAA
>JALTHX010000292.1:0-1923 GCA_027076005.1 Caldisericaceae bacterium | reverse complement strand
ACAAACATTATGCCGTATTTTTTGGTAACTTCCCTTATCTCCTCAAGGAAACCTTCAGGAGGGACGTTAAATCCGCCTTCTCCCTGAATAGGCTCAATCACAACTGCCGCAACATCTTCAGGATACACATTGTCCTTCAAAACTTGTTCAAAGTCTCCTATTTTCATTTTATTAGTATGTGGGTTCGGGAAGGGAAGCCTGTAAACTTCGGATGCAAAAGGCCCGTAGATATATTTATAAGGCATCGGGCGGTGCGTCATAGTCATTGTAAGAAGCGTTCTGCCGTGAAAAGCATATTCAAAAACAACTATTGCTTTCCTCCGGGTTACGCCTTTTGCAATCTTCACAGCATTTTCAACTGCCTCAGCGCCGCTGTTGAAAAAACCGACTTGCTTTTCATAATCGCCAGGCGCACGCTCAGCAATCATCTTAGCAAGTTCCGCAAAAGGCTCGTATGGGACTGCCGTAAAATCAGTATGGATAAACTTCCCAGCCTGGTCTTTAATCGCATTAACCACACGTTCAGGAGTATGGCCTACAACAAGGCACCCCCAACCTCCGGTGAAATCCAAAAATCTATTTCCATCGACATCTTCCACAACTGCCCCATGCCCTTTTGAAATGTAAAAAGGCGCAAGGGAACCCATTGTCGACGCCGTATAGCGGTTTCTTTCCACAGCTATTTCCCTGCTTTTTGGCCCGGGAATTTCAGTTTTAATTATAATACTTGCCATAGTCCATCTCCTTTCTTCTTCATTTTATTGCAGTATTTTAAACCTCTGCCTGCACTACCAATTGCCATTGTATGAGAATTTTTAAAAATATCAAGCATCAGTGAAAAAGTGAAGCAACGTAAACAAAAAGAGGTGCATAGAAAAGCGACGGAAGTAGGTTCAGCACCTTTAACTTTTTAATTTGTAAAAGGTCTATTCCAAGAGCAATAATAAGAAGCCCGCCTGCTGAAGTAATGGAGTTTAAGTAAGGGCCTGCCATAAGAAACTGGAGCGCACTACCCAACAGAGTGAGGCTACCCTGTATCACAAAAATCGATACCGCGGAAAGCATAACGCCAATCCCTAAACTTGAGGCAAGTGTAAGAGAGGTAATGCCATCCATTAAAGCCTTTGTGTAAAGAAGCGTAGCGTCACCGGTAAGCCCTTCCTGAATAGAACCCACTACAGTCATTGCACCTACGCAAAATATAAGTGTTGCTGTTATAAAACCCTCGGTAAAATTTTTAGAATTAGGGGAGATATGTTTTTTTAACCTCTCAGTAACATTATCAAGATGCTCTTCGAGCTTCATCGCTTCCCCGGTGATGCCACCCACTATTAGAGCTAAAAAAATAATAATAAGATTATTTGCTTTCAGCATCATAGAGGTACCGATAAGAAACGTAAAAAGAGCGATTGCCTGAATAATAGTATTCTTAAAACGCTCGGGCAATTTCCCTCCGATTAAAAGCCCCAGACCGCTCCCCAAAATTACAGTTATCGTATTTACTATTGTTCCGCTTAAATGCATAGGTTATTATATGCTTTGTTTCACTTTTTGCAAATGCATTAAGTAATTTTGTGCCATAGGTCTATAATGCTATATGGTTAAAGAGGGGAGTTATTCACCGCGTTCAGAAGGACAGAAGGTTGGATGTTAAGGATGAGACTCTTCGCTGTGCTCAGAGTGACAGAAAAATCGCTCAGAAAGACAGAAAAAAACAGAATGACAGCACTCCTCCCAGAATGACAAAGAAAAAGACAAAAATGAGATCGCCACGGGTGTAAAAAACACACCCTCGCGGTGCCAGAAGGGGCAAAGAGAACAAAGACATAAGAGTAAAGGATAACAGTTAAGGAAAATAAGATAGCAGAAAACACTGTAATAGCAAAACGTTTTTATAATTTTGTCAACCTAATTGTCAACCAA
>JALTHX010000291.1:0-1934 GCA_027076005.1 Caldisericaceae bacterium | reverse complement strand
ACCATTACACGGTAAAGGGAGTGTTCTCAGGGGTTTTGGATTTCGCAAAGGATATATGGAAGGCTGTCACAGGTGCGTTGAGCAAAGCATGGGATGCGGTGAAGAGTGCTGCAAACTGGATAAAGAATTCGCTTATAAGTTTCTTTAATAATGTACTTATGCTTCCTTTAAAGGCATGGATATGCGGCATTGTTCCAATCCTTGCAGGTATATTGAAATTGTTTGTAGGTATAGCTACTCAAAATACATCTCTAATATCTGAATCAATCGGAGGTTTCGATTTGTTAATCAATTTTATAGACGATATAAGTGGAAAAATAAATTTACTATTCTCTATCGTAAATACAATAATGCTATTCGCTTCGGTTGTAACTCCTATTGGACTAATTAGTGCTGCTTTGGGAGTGATGATTTCCTCGCTGCTATCTTCTTTGATACCTGCAGATTTAAGTCTAAATAAAATATTAGAAAAAAGTTTAGATATTTTTGGAAGACTTTTGAATGTAAAATCTTCACCTCAACGGATTTACAGAACGCAGACCACATTTTCCTCGGATGGAGTTATGGGAAATATTTCGTCCCTATCCACCTATCTTTTGCCAGTTTTAATGATTGCAATAATTATTCAAAAGTCTAATCTTAAGGATATCGTTGGAGCAATTAAGGATATTGTTTTCGGAAGAGGCTCCCTTCCGAGAACACAAGCACTTACGGAATTAATGCAAAAAGAAGTTACTGCGGGTATGAGCATTAAAAAAGTTGGAGGCAAAAAACTTTATTGGACCTCCATAGCTCTTTTAATAACTGGCCTAGTTAGTGGTCTGTCAGTCACTTTATTTAAAGATATCACTGGCAATTATCTCAAAAAATCAGAAATGGCTATAATTGGATGGTTATCTGTTGTTATGGGTGCAGTCTCCAATGTTATTGCAGCTTTTTCTTATATCAAATCTGGTAAGATTACTCAATTGCAGTTGGTTATTCAAATATTAATGATAGGGCTCACACTATTCAAAGTTTATACTGTATATAACATTTATGGGTTGTGATATAATGAAAATCACGGACGAGAGTGAAATAAAGATTGGAAACAAAACGCTGAAAATAAAGGACATAAAGCATGAGGACATAATAAACAATGCCATTGTTAGAATAGACAATGGAATGATTGTTCATCCTACGTTCAGATGGATTTCTGGAATGTTGAAGTTTTCTTTATATTTTGGTTTTTTGTTCATATTAACTTTTATGTTTATTTATGCACTCGATAAATTTATCAAAGGAAAATCGGACCAGTATTATCTTTGTGTAATTGGTATAGCTTTGTTTATTATTATGCCGTATTTTGGATTTCTTACCTTTAAGAGGAGTTGTAATGCCCCCATATTTGTTGGTGATGGCTGGTTTGCATTTCCTGATTGTGATTCCCCTATAAATTCTGAAGGAATTCCTTATAAATATGGTATATATACAGTAGGAAATTTTGATATAGAGTATAGAAGGGGAAAATGGAAATTGATTGAAGATAATTCTATGGTTTCAGTAAAAGAAGAGGTTGCAAAGGCAATATTTAAATATGTATTAAAAAACGAAAATGCTTTTTATGAACTCAAAAGAAGACCTGAAACAAGATATTCTGAAATTATGATGAAAAGAGGGGATTAAAGTGATTAAAAGTACTAATTATAGGGATAACGGAATCGTAAGGTTTGAGTTCAACTACAGCATAATACAGGATATGATAAAATCATGGAACGAGAACCTCACCACGGCCCAGAACTCCAACCCACCTGACAGCCAGTCATCCACAGGCTCATCAACAAAACATCCATATTACCCCAACCTTCCCGTACTCCTCAATCTCTCAATGTTCTCCGCAGCAATGGCATTCTTCCCGAACAAAACCACAACAGGCAACGCCACAAGAGGACCGA
>JALTHX010000290.1:0-1937 GCA_027076005.1 Caldisericaceae bacterium | reverse complement strand
TGGTTTTTAAGATTCCTGATTTTTTTTCAAGGTTTGTAATATAAACAATGTCACCTTTTTTAATACCTTTCAGCTTATGGCCTTGAACATGGAATAAAGAATTTTTTTGCCTTATTGAAGCCGCAAAGCCATTTCTCTCCTCTTTTACATTGGTTATTTCCCCTACAATATTCATAATACGCACCTCCTATATATTAGTATATCTTTTTAATAATAATTTCAAACTTCAACCTTGACTAATATATTTTTTGGGATATAATTGAAATGAATTTAGGGAATTTTTGTAATAGAAAGAGGGTGAATTATATGGCAAGGTTGTATACAAAAAGGCAGTTTTATACAAAACTGACTCGCAGGCAGAGAGATTTTTTGGAGACCTTGGTTGAACTTTATAAAGAAACGGGCGAATCCGTTTCTTATAAAGATGTAGCTGAGAAAATGTCGGTTAGCAAATGGACTGCTTATGACCTTATCCAAGAACTGAACAGAAAGGGTTTTCTCAAGGTAGAATATCGTTTACGTCCAGGCCCTGGAAGGTCTGAGGTACGCTTTATCCCGAAAGATGCTTCGATGGAGAGAATTGGTGCAATAGATAAAAAGAACACTGTGGGAATGATTTCAGGATGGATAAAAGAGAGGTTGAGGAAATATGAGAAAATGGAGGTTGCAAAGGTTATTTCTCTTGTTTCGAGAAAAGTAGAAAAAGAAAAACATCCTTTGTCGGTTGTACTTTATACGGCGATGTTGTTTATTCTATTTGCTAAAATATTTAAAATTGATATTGAGAGATTTGTTAATTTAGACAACTTGATGAGCTCAAAGTTACAGGCGCCCGTGCTTCTTTCTTTTCTTACCGAATTGGTGTTTATGCTTGCGGAGAAAGAGGAAAATATTTTGAAAGAGCTTAACTTAAAAGATTATACTCTACAAAAGTTTGGACTTTTAAAAAAGAAATTTAGGGAGAATTTGCCGTTGATTACTCTGAAAGAGCAAAAAGAGATCTTGAATGTTATCAGAGAAACGATATAATATAGTTTAAATTTGAGAGGAGGTAATTATTATGAGCTTAGGAGAAAATGCAAAAAGAATGGTGCTATCCAAAACAATGGACAGCATTGTGAGCTATTTACAGAAAGACCCTGAGAGAAATGTACATAAGGGAATAGATACTGTTGCTTCACTTGCTAGTAAATTTTCTTTCCTTCCGGTACTTAAAGAACAGATCAATGGTGTTAAAAATTTATCTGATAATGATAGGCCGGGAATTCATTTGCTAATTAATCTTTTAAAAGAAACTCGTCCGGATGTGGCACATAAGCTTGCCCAGAATTTTGTGGTTAATGCTGCATGGGTAGGTATTCCAAGGCAGAGAGCATACACAAAACGTGAGGGAGTAAATGTACCTTGGTTTATACTAATTGACCCTACGGAAAAGTGTAACTACAATTGTATAGGGTGTTGGGCAGGTTCCTATGATCAGGCAAAAACAATGTCTCAAGAAACACTTGACAGGATTCTCACGGAAGCAAAGGAAATGGGCATTTATTTTATTGTCCTGTCCGGTGGCGAACCTACGCTTTACCCGCATTTCTTTGATATTTTGAAAAAGCATAACGATATGGCTTTTATGTTCTATACAAACGGTTCTATTATCACGGAGAAATTTGCTGAAAAACTTGCTGACGCAGGCAATGCTGTTCCTTGTATTAGCGTAGAAGGCTTTAAAGAGAAAACAGATTGGAGAAGAGGAAAAGGTGCATGGGACAGAGTAATGAGCGCAATGGATAATCTGAAGAAGGTAGGCGTTCCTTTTGGATACTCGGTTACTGAAACAAGCCAGAATGTCGAAGAGGTGCTTAGTGATGAATTTGTTGATTTTATGATTGATAAAGGTGCCAAAATTGCATGGTATTTCCAATATATACCTATTGGAAGGA
>JALTHX010000289.1:0-6022 GCA_027076005.1 Caldisericaceae bacterium | reverse complement strand
CCCCCCATAATGCCTTGTAGGTTAGTAAACTCCCTTACAACATTTGTTAAAAGATCTGCTTTGCTAAGTAATGCTGCTCTTTTTAAATTCCTTGCAGTATCTTCTTTCAAGTTAAAGAACTCGGTGCTCTTTTCTGAAAGCTTTATAATTCTATCTGTCTTGTCTTTCATTGTGCCAAGCCCTTTCATAAACATAATGGTGGACAATTTTTCCACAAGATTTTCAAGTTTTGTTTTTTTGTCTTCTTCAAAAAAGAATTTACCGTCTAAAACGCGGGCTCTCACAACTTTTTCATAACCTGCTTTTACTATTTCAATAAAATCCGATGAGCCATTTCTAATCCCTATGAAATACGGAAGTAGGTGCCCTGTACTATCGCCTACTGCGAATGATTTCATATCTTTTTCTATAATGCTTTGAGTAATGCACTCAGGAATACTTAGAGCCTCTTTTCCTATGGATGCAAGGAACGGAGTAGGATATTCCGTAAGATTAGTTACTTCTTCCAGATGAGACCGGCTATAAATAGGTAGTGCATTGCTTTTATTTGCTTCTTCCTTTGCTCTCCTTTCTACGATTTGCTTCCTATTTATATATGAAAGTATTATATAGTTTTCTTTAAGCTTTTTAAAATATTTGGAAGGATTTTTAATTTCTATTTCCTTAGGCTTGTCTATTCTTAAGCCGAAAGTTACTCTTCCGCTTTTTACTCCTGCAAATTCAAATTCTACAATTTCATTATCGAGTAGGGAGAGTATATATCTTATAGGCCGAACGAATCTTACATTACTTTCTTCCCAATGCATTGTTTTTGGAAAATGCAGCTTTAAAAGAGCATAGAGTGAAAGTTCTCTTACTATTTCAGATGCGACTTTTCCTTTTACTACTTTTTTGCCAAATAGATATTTCCCCCTTTTTGTTTCTTTTATAAATACGTCTTTTTTTTCTAAATTATTTGATTCCAGAAATTTGCCATACACGGGTTTTTCTGTTCCATCTTTATTAAAGGCAACTTTGGCCGGTGGTCCTTTTACTTCAACAATTCCGTCAGCTTCCTTTTCTTCTAAACCTTTTACGAAAAGAACTAACCTTTTAGGTGTGCCATATGTTTCTATTTTCCTGTAACCTATTGAGTATTCGGATAACTTCTTTTCCGAAAGATCTTTTAAATCTTTTACTGCGCCATTCAGAAATGTTGCAGGTATTTCTTCTGTATATATTTCAAGCAGATACTCCATCTTTTTCCTCCATTTTTAGCACAATTTTTGCGGCAAGCTCTGCCATATGGCGCATTCTTGCAATAAGTTGGACTCTTTCCGCGATACTGACGTTGCCTCTTGCATCTAATAAATTAAACATGTGTGAGCATTTCAGTAAATATTGATAACCGGGATATAATAGGTTTTTTTTCAGTAGCCTTGTCCCCTCATTTTCGTATATATCAAAAAGAGTGAAAAGTTTCTCGGAATCACTCTCATCAAAGGCATAAATGCATTCTTCATATTCCTGCTCTTTTCTCAAGCTCTCGTACGTATTTTTTTCATCCCATTGGATATCAAATACATTATCTTTACCTTGAATAAACATCGCAAGTCGCTCTAACCCGTAGGTAATTTCAACTGATACGGGATTTAAATCTATGCCAGCTGCTTGCTGAAAATAGGTGAACTGTGTAATTTCAAGCCCGTCAAGCCTTACTTCCCATCCGATGCCTTGCGCTCCAAGGACAGCTGTTTCCCAATTATCTTCTATGAATTTTATTTCATGTTGTGCAAGCTTTAGCCCAAGGGCACGTAAACTGCTGAGGTACATTTCCTGAATAGAAAAAGGGGGCGGCTTTATAATAACCTGAAATTGATGATGCATATAGAGCCTGTTCGGATTTTTGCCGTATCTTCCGTCTGCTGGCCTACGTGATGGCTGTACATATGCAGCTGCCCATTCCTTTTTTCCAAGGACCTTTAAAAAAGTATTTGGGCTCAATGTGCCTGCGCCTACTTGCTCGTCAAAAGGCGGAAGGACTACGCATCCCTGCCTTTTCCAAAAAGTTTCTAACCTAAAAATCATTTCCTGAAAATTCATAATTCACCTCTTCAAAATTTTCTATATATTAGCAATTTTTCTGATTGTTTCAAGGAATTCGACGAAATGTCGTGAATTTGTATGGTAAAAAATAAAGTTGTTTAGTAAGTTAAGAATAAGCTTTTCATTGCCGCTTTGAGTTATTTCCTCGATGTCGTTATTATAAAGCACGACAATTTCATCCATTATTTCTCTTTTTACTTTTATCCCTTCTTTTAATGTGAAACCTCCCTCCCTCGCATTAAAAAAAAAGTTTTCATTTTCTGTATTTATAGTTTTGATTGGATTTCCCAGGTATTTTAAAAAGTGCAATATAAAATAAACTGTTGCAACTTCGGAAACGCCATCTCTTCTGAGAAAATTTAATGTTTCTAAGATGAGATTGAAAATCCTGATATCTTCTTGCTCAAAAGAAGTAAAAAGCGTTGCCAGCTCTTTAATGTAAAGGAATGTTAGATAATTCTCTATGTGAGATTTTGCCTCTATAAATGCTGATATTAATTCTGTTTCTGTGATAGTAAAAAAATCTCCTTTTCTATAAAGAAGGAGCTTTTGGTATATGAACTCATCAGAGAGGCCCGAACGTTTTGAATTTGCAGAACGTACAGATCTCATCTTTGCGCGAACCTTTCCCAATTGGTCTGTAAAAATTGTTAAAATCCTATCCTTTTCCCGGTAAGGCCTGGTTGAAATTACAATACCTTTTAGTGCAACATAACCCATTAAGTAACTATTGACACGCTTTTACTTGCACCAATTCTTGAAGCTCCTGCTTTTACCATTGCAACTGCTTCTTCGAATGTATGGATGCCACCTGCTGCTTTTACTCCGACCTTCTTACCTACGACTTCACGCATAAGTTTCACATCTTCAACCTTTGCTCCTGCTTTGTTGAAACCTGTTGAAGTTTTTACATACTGTGCGCCTGCTGACGCCGCAATTGTACAGGCAATAACCTTTTCTGTATTTGTAAGTAAGCAGGTTTCTATAATCACCTTTACAATATGGGGGGAAACTGCTTTCACGATATTCCTTATGTCCTCCTCAACTATTTTATAGTCTTTCGATTTAAGGGCACCAACATTTATAACCATATCTACTTCATCAGCACCTGAGCGAACTGCACGTTCTGCCTCAAATGTTTTTGCGTTGCTGTCCATTGCACCTAAGGGAAATCCTACTACAGCTGCGATTTTAACGGAACTGTCTTTCAGTTGTTCTTTTGCAAACGGTACAAAAAATGAATTCACGCAAACCGAATAGAAGTTGTATTGTTTTGCTTCGTTGCAAAGTTTTTTAATATCATCAGAAGTCGCTTCAGGCTTCAGCATTGTATGGTCAATAATGCGTGCTATGTCGTCTTTTGTTAATAATTCTTTATCTTCCGGTATATAGAACATCTCCATCACCTCCAATAAATTCTACACCTTTTCTGCTTTCCGTCAAGATTATTTGTAAAGCGGCATTGCTATGCCTCGGTTTTTAAGTGGAACCATTTGTAAAAAAGCAGATACAATCCTATTGCAATGAAAGAACCCAAGATGTCTGCAAGCACATGCTGTTTAAGGAATTGAGTGGAAAGCACAATTAAAAACGCCCAAGCAGCCATGGCCCAGGCAATAATTTTGTATCTTTTTTTAACAAACCAGAATGATGCAACAAGTGCTGAGGTGCCACAGTGCAAACTTGGAAAACAATTGTAGGGATTATCACTCTTGTAAAGTTTAATTACTTGGTCTACGTACCAATTAGTGCCGGAGGTAAGCGAAGGGCGTGGTACTTGCGTCTGAAACACTACATATACTCCGTTACTTATAAGAAATAGTGAAATCATTGCTGTTGCAAGTGCTGCGAAAATTTTAGGGTGAAAAATAAAGAAGAAGATCAGCGTAATGTATATTACAGGCTCAAGGGAGTTATATATTACTATAAACTGGGGGATGAACGGAATTGCCCTATCTATTGCGGTTTGTAAGCAATGCACATGAGCTGTTGAATGATTTGTAAGATCGTAAATTACAGAACCATAGTAAACACCTACTGCAAGAAAGATATTAATAATATAGTACTTCCAATTCTTGCGAAAGAATTCTTTCATACGATGCCTCCTTATTTTTTAATAGTTTAATGCATTTTCTCTTTTCAGTCAATTTATTGTAAAGATTTAACATCTTTTGCTCATTGAATGAAACACATCCCTGGGCGTATAGAGAGTCTAAAATGGAGTAAATTCCTGCACAACTATCTTTCTTGTTTCAATTTTTTCATATCATATTATAATTTATAAAAAGATTTTTCTGCTTTTAATAGTGCCCGCCAACGTAGTGGAGCAAGAGGAGGTAGCGAATGAAGCTTACGAGAACTGAGAAAATGATGTTGATTATTATTACAGTATCACTTATTTTTGCTTTATATTTCTATCCAAAGATGCCTTTAAAAATGACAACTCACTGGGATATAAATTCACGCCCGAATGGGTTTATGTCTCGTTTTTGGGGCACGTTTTTAATGCCATTTATCCTGGCTTTGCTTGCACTTTTGTTTATCGCAATTCCCCGTATTGACCCTTTAAAAAAGAATTTAAAACTTTCGTTAAAGGCATATTATCTCATTGTGTTTGTTATACTTATTCTAATGATTACTATACAGATAGCTTCTTATTACCAAAACCTGGGTAAGAGTATAAATTTAACATTTATTATTGGCGTTGGTGTTGGCGCTTTGTTCTTTATAATTGGTGCCGCTTTGCCCAAGCTAAAGAAGAACTGGTTCGCTGGTATAAGAACGCCCTGGACTTTATCAGACGATACCGTTTGGGAGAAAACGCATTTTTTAGGGGGTAAACTATTTGAGATCGCAGGGATTTTAACAATTATTGTTTCATTTATTCCAAGGTATTTTGTTCTTGTCGCAATTATTTCCGTTTTTTCCGCCGCGCTTGTGCCTGCAGTTTACTCATATTTTTTATACGAAAGGTTGCATAAGGGCTCAGGAGATTAAATTATAGCATAAAGAGAATTATTACTGTGCTTACAACAAGAAAAGGAATAGAGTATTTATGAAATTCTCTATTCAGCTTCTTTTTTGATAACCGAAGCGCAATAATATTAGCTAAAGACCCGATAATAAAACCATTTCCACCTACATTAACACCGTATGCAATCATTGTGAAATTCTTTGAAAATTTTGTTAGGAATATACTTGCCGGTACGTTGCTCATTATTTGAGAGGTTGCTATTGATGTTAAGAATAGATTTTTAGCTTTATTTAGGTTTATGCTTGTAACTAAACTATTAATAAACGGGATCTGTGCAATTAAATGAAAATCGATGAAAATCTCACAGAGCAGCAATATAAGTATCCAATCAGAGTTCTTTATAATTCTTTTATTGAACAATAAGTAGAAAATAAATATCATTGCAAAGATAGGCAAATAAAAATGCTGCCCGAAATTCATAAAAACTACATAAGTTGTTAGCAGCAGAACTGACCAAATAAATAAACTAACGCTTTGTTTTTCATTTTTATTGTTTTCTATGTTTAATGAAAGCGGTATGTTTTTGAACGTGAAAAGAGCAAACATAATGAGTATAATGAACTGAATTATGGTTATGGGGAACATTTTTACCATAAATGAAATAAACGTAAGCCCTGACTTGTGCCATAGGTAAATATTCTGTGGATTGCCTATCGGTGTCAGTGCAGAACCTACATTTACTGCAATCGCTTCGAATATTATTATTCTATTGAGGTCGTTTTTTAGCAGTTTTTGCATATTCAATGTAAGAGGAATTAAGATAAAAAGTGTTATGTCGTTTGTTATAAGTGCCGAAAGGATAGCAGTTATAACAATTAATCTTAGAGCGATACCCCCTTTCTGAATGAGAACGTTTTAGTATTAATTCTATAAATTTTCTCAAGACTTTACTTCCTTTAATTC
>JALTHX010000288.1:0-6031 GCA_027076005.1 Caldisericaceae bacterium | reverse complement strand
CGAGTATATTTGTATCCAACCGATTGTTGTTGCACCCATAGAGTCTGAATGATCGCAATGAATATTAATTGGCGCAGAGAGTGCTCTGTTTACAATTGGCATTACAATGGGAAGCCTAAGTCCTGGAGCTGCAGCCACTACTTCCCACATTAATGCAAGTCCCTGTGATGCAGTTGCGCACATTGCTCTTGCACCTGCTGCAGACGCACCTACTGTACAGGACATTGCAGAATGCTCTGATTCTACTGGGATCATTTCTGTATCTACTACGCCGTTTGCAACGAAAGACGCAAACTGCTCTACTATTGGAGTTTGAGGAGTAATTGGGTATGCCGCAACTACGTCAGGGTTGATTTGCCTCATTGCTTCAGCAACTGCCTGTGCACCTGTTAATGATTTCCATTTGCTCATAACTCTACACCTCCTATTTGGAAGCCTTTGCGGCTTCTTCTTCTCTTACCATTTTGATTGCATGCGTAGGGCATTCTGCTGCACAAATTCCGCATCCTTTACAATAGTCAAAATTTGTTTCTAATCTCACAGTTCCTTTATATGTTCTTCCGCCAAAGCCCTTTACCCCTTCTTCTGTTACTTTTACAGGAATTGCCATATCAGGGCAGTATGAAACGCAAATCATACAGTGTGTACACTTTTCAGGGTCGAAGATAGGACGAAGCGTTCTCCACGAACCTGTTTTGTATTCTAAGGATGATGCCGGTGGTAAATCCGAGCCACGCATCAGCTCCTTCCAGCCTTTTTTCTCGCTCATTTTGTTACCTCCTCGTAAGCTTTCCTTAAACCCTCAAGATTTTTTCCTACCTTTTCTTCTCCAAGTTTTTCAAGGAAATGCTCTTTGATCACTTCTTCAAGAGACTCAAGCTTTACAATGCCGGTTACTTTTAGTAATGCTCCAAGCATTGGTACGTTCGGCGCATCTATTCCGAGAAGTCCGAGAGAAATGCCTGTGGCATCAAGTGCATAAGTTTTGCCATTGAACCCCGATTCTTTTTTTACAGATTCTACGGATTCTGTTGTGTTAACGATGAGAACACCATCTTTTTCAGATAAACCATGAATTACATCGATCGTTCTTGCGATTCCTGGATCGAACACGAGTACGGCGTTCGGATTTACAATTGGTTCGTGTGTCCTGAGCCTTTTGTCCGAAATTCTTGTGTAAGATACCGTAGGTGCGCCTCTTCTTTCAGAACCGTACTCAGGAAATGACTGAATCCATTTTCCTTCCTTGAATGCAGCTTCAGCAAGGAGTTGAGAGCCTGATTTAGCCCCCTGGCCTGCTCTTGCATGCATTCTCACTTCGTACATATTCTTCATATTCGCCTCCTTAAAAAATCTGACTTTTAATTTTACCCTTGGACAGTGAACAAAAAAGGGGGGCATAGTGCCCCTTTTTAAAAACTATCCTACTTCTTCTATTTGAATGCACTGAACTGGGCAGTTTTCTGCTGCGTCTTTGTTGCAGTCTGCATCCGATTCAAAAGAAATAGGGCTTGCTTTACCGTCATCGTCCATCTTCCAATTCTCCGGACAAACAGATGCGCATACTCCACAACCAATGCAAGCATCTCTGTCCTGACTGATTTTGTATTTCGCCATATTTCACCTCCGTTTAAAATTATAGAAAATTTTCACAGATTTGCAACAATTTTTGTTATAATTCTTTATTTTTATTCATAGGTTCAAAGAGAATGATAAAAAGCAGGAAAATCGCAATAATATAGGCAGGCAACGCTATTATTTCGGTAATAAGGGTTATGCCTTTGAATCTTTCGGCCCATTGTGAAGCAAATGTAAAGGCTACAACAATTGTAAACAGAGTGAATACTAATATATTGATTGACGAAGAAGGGCTTTCCTTGACGATATTGTGATGAAAAAGAAGTAGAAAATATACAGGCAGGGAGAAAAGCACAAAGTCCTTTAAAAGCAAGAGGTATTGTGAGCTTTGCTGGTTCATTACGGTTTCTATGTAAAAAGTATTACTGGATTTAAATGCTCCGAATAGAAGCAAAAGGAGAGCTCCATATAAAAATAAATAAGCACCCGACCCTTTTTTGTGAAGAGCACCAAGCAATCCGCCCATAGCAATGACTATGAAAATAGAATACACAGATTTAAGTGTAAAATTCAATATAAAAGGAGATACTGTATGGTCGAAAAAGAACACCGGACCTAAAAACCCTATGATTATCGCCGCGATTTCTAACTTGTTTACCTTTGCCCCTCCGTATACTCCAAAGAACAAAATTGTGCCAAGGAAGGGAACGAGGAGCAGGATAGAGTCATATCTTGTAAAAGGTAAAATTCCGTTAAAGAAATGAGGGCTTAATGTTGAAAATTCTAAATAGTTAAACAAAAATCCCATAAATGCCATTGCCAAAGCCACAGATAAAGACTGAAAATACAATTCTGGCTCATATAAAGCAAGAATAATAAACATCAACGCAAAAGTAAGGTATGTCATCGTGTGCAAAGAATAATGGATAAAATATGTATTTACAAAAATAAATAAGGAGGGAAGAATCAGTATGCTTATTATAAACATTTTCACATTTAGCAATTTCTTAATCCTAATTTTTTTAAATTTTAACAAAATTAAAGTAAGGAGCATCAGTAGTGTAACAAAAATAAAAAATGAACCTGAAGAGGTTTTTGAGCTAAGTTTATTAAAGCTTTCGGATAAATTTCCTACTTTTACTGTTACAGGATTTTTAATGAAACTTGTATAAAATGTGTGCAGCGAGAGAGGGAGAAACGAAGAGTTATCTTGAAAAACAGATTCTCCCCCACTTGTTACAAATATATTGATAATTTTATCTTTGGCGCTGAAATTCTTAATATCGAATACCGTATTTGCTTTTGAAACTTGAGGAACCATACCGAGCATGTAAATAGGGCTTGTGCCTGAAAATACTGCATTTATTCCGTTTACATAAATTTTGGCTGAGTTATCTAAAGAAAATTTAAGAGGTTTTCCATAAATGTCGAATGTATTTTGAAAAGCCGCATTTTCAAGTTTAAAAGGGAAATAACCATTTCCCTGGATTACGGTAAAATTACCGTTGTTTGATGTAAACTGGGCAACCTCGAACCCATTTTTCTTTGATATGGATTGAAACGTAAAGCCATTTTCTATTCTTATAATGTTAAGGTATTTATTTATCATTCCTATATTGTCTTTGAATTCGTTTTCGTAATAAACGAAATCTCCGCTTTTTTTATTTCTTCCAAAATCGGGGTATATTCCAAACAAAGAAAGTGTTTTAAGAATTTGTTCTAAATTTTTCTTATCAAAATTTGTATTTATCGTTGCAAAGATAAGCTTATTGGGAAACGCGCTCCTTGTCTTTTCAAGAAGAGTTGGATCATTGCAGCTAACGCCTATGATATCTCCGTATTGCCCTAATTTATACGTCGATTCGTCGAGGTTTTCTACTATAAGGAGCTTTCCCTTTTTATGGATGAAACTTTGAAATTTTTTTAGCGTTTCTTCCGCAGTTTTATAGTATGAACTATCCACAAGGTTTGAAGGAACATCCACGTAAAACCCAGTAAAATCCAGCATATTGTTATTTGAACTTTTCCTCTCTGCGATTGTGCTTGAAAAACAAGGTTCTACATCGTATGCCCTTGCGATATCAAATCCGTTCAATCTTTCATTTAGCGGTTTTGCAAAAGGATCTAAAAGAAAATAAGTATCAACCGTATTTGCTTCGGAGATGACTCTTATTGGGATGTAAGAAGTCTTTTTTCCGGCGCTGACCTTCTTATATTTAATATTTATAACGGGAGGAGTTTTTTTAGAGAAAGAAAGGGGAACATTATTTTTATAAATACCTGAACTTATTGTGCCGATGATTCTTTCTCTCTCGTAATAATCGTTTTGTGGAAGATTATCATACATTTTTTTTAAATCGAAAACAGTGAGCGCTTTTTTAGCGGTAAATTTTTGTGAAAGCAGGTTTACTTTTGCAAAAAGAGGTATTGTATTTGAATTACAGAAATATTCTTGCCGTTTAAGGTCATAAGCATTATCTACTTTTTCCAGTCCGATTTCTGCATTGCTATTTTTGGAAAGTAAATCACTTGCAGGTATGTGCGAAACGATAAGCCCGTTCAATATAAAGCTACTATGTGCCAAATTTTGGTTGTTTCCGCCTGCAATACTTTTAAAAGGAAAAATGCTAAAAAATAAGCTTATTACTATTATAAATATAACGTTTTTTTTCATCACAGGTTATTATAATAGCCTTTATTTTTTTTCAAAATGGTTTATATTATACTGCTGTGAACGCATAGTTTTGTTGGAGGCGAATATATGAATTTAATTTTTTCTTTTGGAGTAATGTTAATTTTGGGATTGTTTGCAGCTCTTCTCATTGAGAAGATTAAGTTGCCTTATGTTACGGGTTATATCATAATGGGTATTATTATGGGTCCTTATGTTTTTCATCTCGTTCCTGCTAAATTTCTCAATAATTCTGATTTAATTGCAAATTTTGTTCTTAGTATTGTAGCATTTATGATTTCCCGTAACTTTTCGTATTCTGTATTTAAAAAGACGGGGAAGCAAATTCTTTTTGTTTCGATGCTTGAGGCAAGTGGTGCCTGGCTATTTGTAACGCTTGGCGTTTTTTTGTTTTTGCATAAACCGCTTTATATAGCTTTGCTTTTTGGGGCCCTTGCAGCTGCTACTGATCCTGCATCCACACTTATGGTGTCAAGGCAGTACAGGACCCGGGGGCCTGTAACAAGTGTTTTGCTTGGTACGGTTGCGATAGATGACGCCTGGGGCCTAATTATTTTTGTTATATCAATGGTGTTGGCAATTCAGATGAAATCAGGTATCGGTGCAAACATTTCACCTGCAAAAATGATTCTGGGTGCGCTGCTTGAAATTGTTTATACGCTTGGAATCGGCGCTGCAATCGGGTTTGTGTTTTCTTATCTTGCGAGATTCATTCATACGAAAGGATATAGGCTTATTTATACTTTGGCTTTTATTTCTTTAACTGCAGGGATAGCAATGTATTTGCATTATTCACCATTACTTGCCTGTATGGCTCTTGGGTCCATAGTTGTAAACTTTTCTACGGACGAAAGCACATATTTTGAGGGAGTGGAGTTTTTTGCAGAGCCATTAATGCTTGTACTATTTGTTATTGTTGGTGCTGGATTTGACCTTAAAGCGATTACCAGCATTGGGCTTGTTGGTGCTATATATATTGTTATGAGGTTTACAGGAAAGTATCTTGGGGCTACGACTGGAGCAACGCTTTCAAAAGCACCTGACACAGTACGTAAATTCGTAGGATTGGGCCTTGTGCCACAGGCCGGTGTTGCATTAGGCATGGCAATTTTAGGAAAGGCGTATTTTCCGCAAGCTGGGAATTATATAATGACCGTTATCATTGCGACAACGCTTGTACTCGAAGTAATTGGCCCGCCAATTACACAGCTTACGTTTGGCCTTGCAGGAGAAATTCCGAATGAGGGGGGGAATAAGAAATGAAAAGAATTACTGTAAAATCAATGCGCAACTTAATTACACAGGAAGCTTCTACGGTGAGAAAGGAAGCAGGCCCTATGGAGATTGCAAAGGCAATTGTTGCTGATCCAAAAACAAGAAGTGTTTATGTTGTGGACAGCGACAATAAGTTGCTTGGAATTATACCCGTAATAAATTTTACTCAGTATCTGTTTTACGAGTATGTTCCGGATGAGTTTTTATACTATAAAGCAATTAAACCCTTAGAGGACATCACTGCTGAAGATATTATGCTTCCTCCTGTTTATGTCAAGGAAACTGATAACTTACGGATTGCTTTCCAAAAAATGTTTGCAGAGGATTTAAAAGAGCTTCCCGTAGTGGACGATAAAATGCATGTGATTGGAGATTTAAATATTCTTGAACTTGTGGCTACTTGGATAGATAGAAATTCGTAAAGAATTATGGATATTCTTGATATCGCACTTGCACTGATTGTTTCAAAACTCTTTGGGGAATTAT
>JALTHX010000287.1:0-1965 GCA_027076005.1 Caldisericaceae bacterium | reverse complement strand
ATGATGATGCTTAATGAGAAAGCAGAAAAAGATGCCGAATACATCTTTTCTATAATACGTGCAATTAGAAGCTTGAAATCTGATTTAAGAATTCCGATAGTGAAAGAGTTACAAGTTTCTTTTAATACGAATAATGAGGAAGAGGAAAAACTTCTTTTAAAAGAAGGTGAGAAAATAAGGAAACTTGCATTTGTTTATGGCGCGGATATCCTGAGCAAAAAATTGCCGAATAGCATAAAGAGCATTGTTGGGGAAACTACAATATATCTTCAGATATCAGGAGAAGTTGATATTGAAAAAGAGAAAGCAATATTGCAGTCAAAGTATAAAAACCTTGAAAGTGAAACTATAAAAATTAGGTCCAGGCTTCAGAATGAGCGTTACCTTTCCAAGGCACCAAAGGAAGTAATAGAGAAGGATAGAAACAGGATTAGTGAAATTGAAAAGGAAAAAGATATTGTCGCAAGCCACTTAGAGGACCTGAATGGATAAATGCATTTTTCTTACGCTAACTCAATTGATTACATTTATAGTTTAAATAAAAAACGACATATTCAGCTTAAGTTTGGCTTTGAACGGATGGAAGCCGCTCTTGCAAAATTTGGACATCCTCAAAGGGAGCTTAAATTTGTCCATATAGCAGGAACAAAAGGGAAGGGGTCTACGATCTCTTTCCTTTCTTTTATATTTAGGGAGAAATATAGAATAGGGCTATTTACTTCTCCTTCTCTTATGAACACTTCTGAAAGGATTTCTTTAAATGGTGCATTGATAACTCCTAAAGAATTTACCGGAATAACTATATATCTAAAAAAACTTTATAAAACTCTGCCCAAGGAGCTTATACCAACAACTTTTGAATCTTTCACGATAATGGCATTTATATATTTTAACAGTAAAGAAGTTGATCTTTCGCTTCTTGAAGTAGGGATGGGTGGAAGATTAGATGCAACAAATATTATTGAGAAACCATTAGTTTCTATTATTACTCCTATTAGTTTCGATCATCAAAAATCTCTTGGGGATACGCTCCGTGCAATTGCCGGTGAAAAGGCAGGTATTATAAAAGAGAGAGTGCCTGTTGTAGTTGGGAAACAGATGAATGAAGCAAAGGAAAGAATCTTAGAAGGAGTGCAGTTAAAACATGCGGATTATTTTTTATATGGTAAGGATTTTTACGTAAAAAATTTCTCTGAGAATTCGTCTGGAACAACATTTGATTTTTTATCGCCGTATTTTGGCGTCAACTTTGAAGGAATACATATTCCTTTGATTGGGCTGCATCAGGCAGAGAATGCTTCTGTTTCAATACAAGCTGCATTACTTTTGGACAGTATGGGCTTTAAAATATCTGATCAAGATATTGTTGCCGGGATAGAGAGGAGCTTCTGGCCGGGTAGATTTGAAATTGTTGACAAACATCCTCTTGTCGTTTTGGACGGTGCACATAATGGAGCCTCTGCGAAAGCATTGTATAATACACTTGTTCATTTTAAAAAAAGAAAGATGGTTTTTCTATTTAGTATACTAAAAGATAAAAATATTGATGATGTTTTATCAAAAATAGCATTTGAAGGAGCAGTTTTTGTAATTACCGAAGTCCCTTTCTCCGGGGTCCGTAGAATGCCGGTTGGATTAATAAAGGAAAATATGGAGAAATATGTCCCCCAAAATAACATCATTGTTGAGCGTGATTTCAGAAAGGCATTCCAGATAGCATACGGACTTTTAGAAGAAAATGATCTTTTGTGTGTTACGGGTTCCCTTTACCTTGTTGCGTCCGTGAGAAAAATAATGAATCGTTTTGTTTTTTCAGGGAATATATTATAATTTTAATATTATGAATAATATTATTCTTACTTTAAAAAGCGTATTTCCTTGGGTGAGCTCTCTCGATTTTTGGGTAATTATTATTGTTTACGTTTTAATTGTTTTTGCATTGGCCGTTTTTACTTACAGGGATAG
>JALTHX010000286.1:0-1967 GCA_027076005.1 Caldisericaceae bacterium | reverse complement strand
CGATTTCAGAAAATCATCAGATGGCAACAAAGATTGTTGAATCCGTTTACCGTAAACAATACTATCTTTCAACTCACTATGAATATATTCAATTTGTTTTTTTTGCATATCCACAAGATCCCGCTGTGCCTCAATCTCGTCTCGTTGAGCAAGAATCTCAGCATTGGCAATCTCCAAATTCTGATTTTTTTCACGGATTGTAGAATTATCTTTCTTCTTCTGAATATAACTATACAGCACTACCACCAATAACAAAACCATCAATACAATACCTCCAAACATCATATTTCGTTCTGTTCGGGTTTTCTCTGCAATTGCTTCCTTTTTTTTGATAATTGCTTGTTGTTTCTCAATCTCTTGTTCTTTGCTTTTTAATTGATATTGCATCTCCAATCTGGCAAATTCCTTATTTTTCTCAATATTGGATAAACTATCCTTAATTGCCTCATATTTAAGCACAAAATCATAAGCTTTTTTATCGTTTTTAAGTCCGGCATAAGCCAGAGAGATACCACTATAATTATTTTCTAATGCCGCAAGAGTCTCTGTCTTTAATGCCAAAGCAATACCGTTCTCCGCAGCTTTTTTGGCTTCTGCATATCTTCCCATTTTATTGAGAACCATACTGATATTTCCGTAAACTAATGCCATTCCTACTTCATCACCAATCATTTTTTTCATTTCAAGCGATAAACGAGCATATTTTAATGCTTTTTCAAATTCTTCTTTCCGCTGAAAAATGTTTGCCATATTCGTATAAACCATAGCAACTCCTTTGATGTCATTTAATGACTTAAATAGTTTTAGTGCCTGATTAAGTGTTGAAAATGCCAAATCATATTTCCCTTGGTTTTTATAGGCAACCCCCAAGTTATTAAATGTTTTTGCTATTGAAACAGTATCTTTTAATGCTTTTTTTATATTTAAGGTCTTATTCCAATACGCCACCGCCAAATCCAAATTTCCAATCTCAGAATGAATACCACCAATGTTATTATAGCAAAAAGCTTCTCCTCTCAGATCATTCAATTTATTAAAAATTTCTGCTGCTTTCTGGTAATTATCCAAAGCTTCCGGATACTGACTCAATCTAAAGAAATTATTGCCATTCTCTAACCGGGTAATAGCCATATCTAACGAGTCATTATCTTTTTGATAGCAAGCCAAAGCACGATTAAAAGCAAAAATAGAAGAAATATGGTCTTCTTCTTTCTGATAACAACCTGCTAAACCGGATAAAGCTTCTGCTTTCTGCTTGTTAAGCTTTTTCATTGTTGTTTCCGGAAAACCTTTAGAAGTCAAAATTTCGCAAGTTTTCACAGCTTTCAGAAACCAGTATTTTGCTTTTGACGGCGTATCAGTAGCATTACCTATTTCTATGTAATATTGAATTTTTGCCGTATCTGTTTCAGTTTTTTCCAAGAGATTCATCAAAGAGTCTTTTTTGGAATTAACTGAACCAAAAACAATTAACGAACTTAAAATAAATATGATTGAAAAAATATGTCTCATTCGGGAAAAAAAATGTTCAAGTAAAGATAATATTTATTATTTTTAGCAAATCAAAAATTTTTTAAAAAATGCGGATAGCTGTCATTGGAGCCACAGGATTAGTCGGGAGAAAGATACTGCAAGTCCTTGAAGAACAAAAACTTGATATTTCAGATATTTTTTTAGCCGGGTCTGATAATTCTATCGGAAAAATATTACGCTTCAAAAACTCACCGGTAAAAGTAATTTCCGTTTCTCAAGTGCTGTCACAAAAACCGGATATCGCCCTATTTTCAGCCGGAGCAAAAGCATCAAGAACATGGGCACCTCTCTTTGCCAAGGAAGGTTGTTTTGTCATTGATAATTCATCTGCTTGGCGGATGGAAGAAAACATTCCGTTGGTCGTTCCGGAGATTAATCTGCAAACCATCACAAAAGACACACGCATTATTGCAAATCCCAATTGCTCAACGATT
>JALTHX010000285.1:0-1970 GCA_027076005.1 Caldisericaceae bacterium | reverse complement strand
ACATCATTTCTTGTTATCAACCATGCCTTCACAGAAAGAGGGAATAAGAAAAATGAAAAGAAAATAAATGCAATTAAATCATACACCTTTCTCATTTCCACACCTCCTTATTAATGATATATTTGATCACCTTCAAACCAGTGGAATCTCCCCTTATCAAATAAAAGTTTCCATCTTTATCAAAAAGGGCATCTGCTGAAACCGTAAGTTCTCCATATTTAGGATATTTAAAAGACCAATTATTAAGATTTCTCAAGGATTCCTTAAATAAAATTTTCCCATCTGATTCAATCTTTATATTTCCCAACCAATCCTCATAAATTATGTACTCCCTATCTCTTTTCTTAATCACTCTAAATGGAACAGGGAAAACTTTCGTATGAATTATCCACTCATTTTTACCGATCATTTTCAAATTCAGGGAAGATATTCCATTTTTTTTGTTTGTAACCTTAAAAGTCTCTGATGATAAATTTTTTATTTTGTTTGATATACCAATTTCTTGCTTCTCTGATTTTTTTATTTTCTTTAATTCTAATAGTGAGATTAAACCTCCACCTAAAAAGTTAGAGGAACTACTAAAACCAGTTGTCCAATCTCCGAATAAATATGCTTTACCATTGTCGCCCACAATAAAATAAGGCTCCTCTGCATAAATACCTTTGATAAAATATCTATCAACAATTTCCCCATTCTTGTTAATTTTCACTATTCTTGTACCGCTCCTGTTACCACAAATAAGAATATTCTCTTTGCTATCTACACCTATTCCTGATATTGATGCCATGGTATCTTTTCCTATATGAGTAAGAAACTCTGGTGGCACTTTTACTTCTTTAAGGAATTTACCATTTTGATTATAAATATTAATTCTGCGATTATTTGCATCCACAATATAAAAATTGTTCTCATTGTCAATTGCAAGATGTGTTTGCCAAGTATGGGTCTCATCAATAGGTTCTAGTCCAAACTCTCCTGGTCCATTCTCCCATTTCGCATCAATAATCACTTTCTTCACATACTTCTCTGGAAGACTATCAGAATTTACCTGTGAAAATAAAACCACTGAAACTCCCAAAACCAATGCTGTCAATATCAATCTCTTAAACATAAACACCTCCTTGTTTTTGTTATTCGTTAATAGCTATTAGTTATTTTAAACATTTTTTAACCCGTTTTCAAGTAATTTTTAGCAGTAAGCTGTGAGCGGTCAGCAGTAAGCGTATTCCCTTCCCACTTCTCACTTCCAACTTCCCACTTATCATTGTCCCCCAGCATCTTGTCACATAACCAGAGCAGTCAATGCCAGCAAGATGTGTAGGTGCAGTTGGACTCCCATATCGTGATGTATTCTTTCCACCAGGACATACTTTATTGCTAATCCTTTGAGGAAATGTTAATCCTTTATTTGGCCAGGATGATGACCCTGCAGGTTCAGTCCCACCATACCTGTCAAAACCTCCCCAGCAATATGCCTCCCCTGTATAAGTTCCACCTACTTTAAAGTATGAAGTATAATGAGGATTTAACGCCAGACAGGTATCTTTAAGAGGAGACCACTTGACATTTAAGTATAATTTTGCATTACTAATTACATTACTCCTTGTTATAACATTACCAAAAAGTGAAGATGGTAGCAATAAAGTAAGCGATGCTAAATACATTAAATATATCGCATTTCCCTTAACTCTCATTTTCTCCCTCCTCTTTGATATACGCAAATCTCCATTCCTAATATATCCATTTCTGGATGTTTTTCATCAGGGATGCCACACAAGGCAACGATTTTTCCCTTATTTGTAATAAATGGAATACCAACAGAATAGGGAACCTTAATCTTTGCAAGTTCTCTTCCATCCATTGAATATTTGATTACAAAACTATATTCCGCAGGATGGTCTTCATCATAATTTTTCCCCGTAGGTGCTATATAATAACTGTGATTCACTGCATATATACTTCCCTTTTTG
>JALTHX010000284.1:0-1973 GCA_027076005.1 Caldisericaceae bacterium | reverse complement strand
ACGATGCAAGGTCTTTAATAGAGAGCATCAAATACCCGCCTCTTAAAAGCAGATATAAAATATACATCATTGATGAGGTGCATATGTTTACAATAGAAGCTTTTAATGCAATGCTGAAAACCATCGAAGAGCCTCCGGATTATGTAAAATTTATTTTTGCCACGACGGCTTTGGAGAAGATACCCGATACGATACTGTCAAGATGTCAGATAATAACGCTTAAAAAAATCTCCAAGGACTTGATAAAAGAGAAGCTAAAAAAAATAGCCGAAAATGAAGGTGTTTCAATAGAAGACAGCTCGCTGGATACGATAGCCTTTGCAAGTTTCGGTTCAATGAGGGTAGCGGAAGGTTATCTTGACAGGTGTATGGCTTACAGCCCGAAAAAAATTACCGGTGAAGATGTGCTTAGGGTAGTCGGGGTTACAGACGAAGAAACTGTTGGCAGATACTTTGGTTTTATTGCAGATAAAAATATAGAAAATGCTCTTTTGTTAATTAAATCTCTTGATGAACAGGATATAAATTTTGAGATATTTTCGCAGCAGTGCATAGATTATCTGTTAAAAGTTAACTTATACACCATAGAACACAAAACGGCGCTTTTAAACATCTTTTACAATGCATTGATTGATATAAAACAAAAAATAAATCCCATTAGTGTAATAAATATAGCTACACACAAAGCTGTTTCGGTATGTGACCTTGAAAGGGTAGAAAATGTTATACAAAAACTTTCAGACGGTGTATTTAAAAAAGAGACGGCAGAGGAAGAATCGGTATATGAAAATTTTAATAGGTCTAATAAAGGACAAGAATTGAAAAAAAGCTCCGCAGAAGACTCCCGAGATTATATTAATGCCGAAAGCGATGTTGAGGATGCCGTTAAACTTGTTTTGAAAGAATTTGAGGGGAAAATCATTACTGTTGAAAAATTGAACAAATAGTTTATAATTATTATAAATACTTGTAATTGGAGGTGATATGGCTAAGGGTTACGGCGGTATGGATTTAAACAGTCTGATGGCTCAGGCTAAAAAAATGCAGAAGCAGATTGCTCAGGCTCAGGAAGAAGCATCCAAAGAGGTTGTTGAGATTAGTGTTGGCGGCGGTATGGTTTCCGTAAAAGCCAATGGTGCCGGCGAAGTTGTTGACATAAAAATATCAAAAGAAATAATTGACCCAGATGATGCGGATACGCTTGAAGACCTTATATTATCCGGTATAAACGAGGCTTTGAGAAAATCGAAGTCGGCTATGGAAGAAAAAATATCGGCTCTGACCGGCGGTTTGAACATACCCGGCATTTTTTAAATGATAGATAGTTTTCCTGTAATCGGCAATATTGTTGATCTGCTGTCAAAATTGCCCGGAGTAGGCGAAAAAACAGCTCTCAAATACTCTCTTTGGCTTGTTGAGCACAAGGAAGATTCCAAACTTCTCTCCTCATATCTTAACGATCTGGGGAATAAGGTAAAGTTGTGCAGAAAATGCAGGAATTTAACACTCAATGACGACGGTTTGTGTGATATATGCAAAGATTCAAGCAGAGATAGCTCAACCGTTTGTGTCGTTGAAAATATTGAAAATTTTTTTGCAATCGAGTCAAGTTCGATATATAATGGCAAATATTACATTTTGGGGAGTTCTGTTTCATCATACGGTGTGGATATACATAATTTAGGGTTGGATTTTTTGATAAACAGGATTGTTCAAGAGAATGTCAGAGAGGTTATTTTGGTTATAAGTTCGACAATAGAGGGTGATTTGATTACTCAATACATAAAGGAGCGGTTAAAAAATTTTAAAGTGGATATTACGAGAATTGCGTATGGGATACCGGTAGGGGTTAATGTAAATTTTATAGATAGAACCACATTGGTTGAAGCATTTAAAAGCAGACGCGCTGTATAAATAATTTGAACGGGGGTTTATGAGATGTCTAAGAAGATGGATATTAGATGGCACGGAAG
>JALTHX010000283.1:0-6113 GCA_027076005.1 Caldisericaceae bacterium | reverse complement strand
CAGTCCAGCGAAAGAGTTACTTATATATCGTATATCACTTCTTCCAATAAAAATTTGCTGGATGACCTAACGGAAAAAACAAACACGCTCATTGCACAAAAAAATAAACTTCAGCAAGACAAGGCAAGTCTTTCAGAGTTTCTGAAAGATAAAAAATCAGAACAAGATATGTTAAAACAGCAAGTAGAACTAAAAAATCAGATCCTTGCTTCGTTAAAACAGAGAAAGTTATCAGACCTTACAAGAAAAACACTGCTTGAAGAAGAGATAAAAAAAGAACAAGCAAAGATAGAAGAAATAATAAGAGAGATGAATAAAGGAGATATAAAGCTTAAAGGTGGTCTAATCTGGCCTGTAAAAGGACCCATTACATCTCCTTTTGGTTGGAGAATTAATCCTATCTGGCATACGCGTGAGTTTCACCTAGGCATTGACATTGCTGTTGGAACAGGAACTCCGGTGAAAGCAGCAGCTGCAGGAATGGTAAATTATGCAGGCTGGATGAATGGATATGGTAACGTAGTAATTATATATCATGGTTCCGATGTTTCCACCTTATACGCTCACCTAAGAAACTTTATAGTTAGGAAAGGACAAATAGTAAAGCAGGGGCAAGTTATTGCTTATTCCGACAATACTGGTTGGTCCACAGGACCCCATCTTCATTTTGGTGTATATGTTGGAGATAAAGCTGTCAATCCGTTAAAATATTTGCCTTAAAATAAATTAAAATACAAGGAGGTTTTACTATGGCGTTAAGCGGAAGTTTAAGAGATTTTCTTCTTGAAGATATCTTAAATATTATTCACAATGAAAGAAAAACAGGCACCTTAACGGTAAGTTTTAGTGAAGAAGATGAAAAGAAAGAAATAGTGCTTTACTTTTTTGATGGAGAGGTTGCAAGCATTGTCTTCGGGACGCTCTCCGGAAAACCTGTTATAGAAAAACTTGCATCTGTATCTCAGGGAGAGTTCATATTCCGTTCTTCGGATGATTTGCAAATAAAACAGACCCTGAAACTTAACTTTAAAGATTTTGTAAAAATTTACAAAGATTCGGCAGAAAAATGGCAGCCATTAAGAAAATTGTTCCCTTCTCAAAAAATAAAGGTTATGCTCTCTGACCAGAGCGGGGAAAAAGTTGACTTTAATAAAAACGAATGGAGAATAGTTACATCCATAGGAGGAGGGGCTACAATCAAAACACTTCTTGAAAAAATAAATATTGGTGAGCTTGAATTACTTTCACTGTTAAAGGGGCTTCTTAACAAAAATATCATTAAACTGGAAGAAAATAAAGACGCGGAAATGGAAGAGGAAGCTAAAAACATCATACCTATTGCTTTAGTATGGCACAGGGGGAGGCCAATAGAAAACAAAACAGCAACAAAATTATTCAAACTTATGGATAACAAAAAATCACTTTTACAGCTTGCAAAAGAACTTAAAATAAGTGTGAGCGAGGCTAAAAAGGAATTGGATTATCTTGTAAAAATAGGTAGAGTTAGTATTAAGAAATAGAACAAATAGAACTTTTTTCAATTAAGCTTAACTCATATTAGAAGCTTGACGCAAAATCAAATCGTAGTAAAATTAAACTTACAATAAAGAGAGGTGACGAGAATGGAAGAAAGTAAAATTTATATGGAATTAATGAAAAAAACAGAAAGGAATAAATATAAATTAATTCAGCACTTAATTAGTAAAGCTGAAGGGTTGGCAAAGATAGATCCTGCTTATAATCCTTTTTATCCAAGAGATTGCTTTGTAAAAGTATCTGAAGTAATGCTGGAGGATGCTGAAAATAAAAAAGAATAATGTTCTTCTCATAGTAAGTGGTAGCATCGCTGCTTATAAGACACCTGATATAGTAAGAGAATTAAAAAAATACGGTAAATCTGTTAAAGTAGTGCTAACAGAGGGTGCTTTACATTTTATTCCTGCACTTAATTTTAAAGCACTCGGGGCAGAAGGTGTCTACGCACCTACGGATAGTTTTCAAGTGGACGAAAAAGGTATTTCCCTGCATCTTTCTCTTTCACGGTGGGCGGATACTGTTCTGATAGCCCCTGCAACAGCAGACTTCATTGCAAAATTACGGAATGGATTTGCAGATAGCCTGCCATATTCAACGTTGCTGGCATATAATTTTAAAGGCCCTATTTTCATTGCACCTGCAATGAACGAAGCAATGTTCTTAAATCCGATAACTCAAGGAAATATCATATCATTAAAAGAAAAAGGGGTTACATTTATAGGTCCCGAAACAGGTATGCTTGCTGACGGGACTATTGCCAAAGGAAGATTATCAAACATTGATAAAATTGCTCAGACTGTAGTATATTCAATGAATAAATCTGGTCCATTATCGGGCAAAAGGATTCTTATTACCTGTGGGCCGACAAGGGAATATATAGACCCCGTAAGATTTATTACAAACGGTTCAAGCGGAACTTTAGGAGTAAATATTGCAAAACGTGCAAAACTGATGGGAGCATATGTGCACCTGATTGCCGGAGAGATGCAAGCACCTGTTCCTTATGTCGACAAAGTGGATACCGTTGAAACAACAGAAGATTTACTGGAAAAAACAAGAAAAGCATTTAAAAATTATAATATTATTATTATGACTGCAGCACCTGTAGATTTTAAACCAAAAAAGTTATACAAAAGTAAAATTAAAAAACTTGATAACCTAAATATCGAGCTTACTTCTACACCTGACGTTTTAAAAACCCTATCGGAACATAAAGGTAAAAGGATTATCATTGGATTTGCCTTACAAACTGAAGAACTTGAAAAAAATGCATTAAGAAAGATGAATGAAAAAAATATGGATATTGTAGTTGCAAATAGTACGGCTAATATTGGAAGTATGGCTGGTTCTGCTACACTTATTGATAAATTTGGCAGAAGAAAAAGGATAATAAATAAAGAAAAAGAAGAAATTGCAAAACAAATTTTGGATTTTTTAAAAGAATATATAGACAAGGAGGCTAAAAATGGTTAGAAACGAAGAGATGAGGTTTGTAACATCCGAATCTGTTACTGAGGGCCATCCGGATAAACTTGCCGATCAAATTTCCGACAAAATTCTGGATGAAATCTTGAAAGAGGATCCCAACGGCCGTGTTGCATGTGAAACTTATGTAACTCACGGGCTAATCATAGTTGGTGGCGAAATTACTACAAAAGCATGGGTTGACATTTCAAACATTGCAAGAGAAACCGTAAAAGAAGTGGGGTATACCTCACCTAAGTATGGTTTTGATTATCATACCTGTGCAATTCTTAATGCCGTAGGTAGACAATCACCGGATATCGCGCAAGGCGTAAATCGTGGTGGGGCTGGTGACCAAGGAGTAATGTATGGATATGCAACAAACGAAACCGATGAGTTTATGCCGCTTCCAATTGTGCTTGCTCATAAACTTACCGAACAGCTTGCCAAGGTAAGGAAAAGCGGCAACCCACCTGATATAGGGCCGTTTTTAGGGCCTGACGGAAAATCACAGGTCACTTTGAAATACGAGAACGGAAGAGCAGTAGAAGTTACTGACGTGGTCATTTCTACGCAGCATACTGAAGACCTTCTCGATAAAAACGATTCTTCCACTATGTCAGAGGAAGCAAGACATAAAATTATACAGGCCGTTGTTATGCCAATTATACCAGATTATCTCATCACGGATAAAACTCGCTTCCATATTAATCCAACGGGAAAATTTGTTGTAGGTGGGCCACAATCTGATACAGGTATGACAGGAAGAAAACTTGAAGTGGATACTTATGGAGGAAATGCACCGCACGGCGGTGGAGCATTCTCTGGAAAAGATCCAAGCAAAGTAGATAGATCCGCAACCTATATGATGAGATATCTTGCAAAGAATGTTGTTGCTGCAGGATTAGCTAAGGAGTGCTTGATACAGGCAGCATACATAATCGGCGAAATCCAACCCGTGTCATTTATGGTAGATACGTTTGGCACAGGCACAATACCTGACGAGCAAATTGAAAAAACATTAAAAAAACTTGTTGATTTGTCTCCGCGCGGAATTATAAAGAAGCTTAACCTGTTAAGGCCTATTTACCAGAAAACTGCATCTTACGGGCACTTTGGAAGAAATGAGCCTGAATTTACCTGGGAGAAAACCGATTTAGCAAATGAACTAAAAGCTGAACTTGGGAAATAGAAAACTTGCCGTTGGGGGAATCATAATAGATGGCCTTAATATAAAAAAAGACCTGTTTTATTATAGAATTCCTCCTTCTTTATTGAATGAAGCAAAAGTAGGATGCAGAGTTAAGGTTCCTTTCGGGGAAAAGAACGAACCGCATTCAGGATTTCTTTTTTCAATAAAGAATATGGAATTATCAGGTGCCACGGAGCTTAAAGAGGTGGAGGACATAATAAGTGAATCCATTTT
This sequence comes from Caldisericaceae bacterium, assembly GCA_027076005.1. Taxonomy (GTDB): domain Bacteria; phylum Caldisericota; class Caldisericia; order Caldisericales; family Caldisericaceae; genus S016-85. Next base: position 1,687 of record JALTHX010000283.1, on the reverse strand, counting down.
TAATGAAAAAACTCGTGATTTAATGCTTTTCGTTGCCGAGAAATATTTTATTCCCTTGCATATTCTCATTAACAAAATGTTAAAAAGCGTAGTAAGCGAAACATACAGACGATATATCATCTGTAATAACCCAGCTGAACTTAAAGAATCATCGGAGAAATTTTCTAAAAATAAAAGAAACATAGCAGAGATTATTTATGAAAGAAAAAATTTACCTGTTGCAATTGTAAGGAAAAAATTCGGAAGTATGGCGGAAAGATACCTGAAAGAATTCGAGGAAAAAGGTTTTATAGAGAGAAAGAATATTACGGAAAAACCCTTCAAAAATTATTACTCTCTTAATGTTGAACGAAACAAACTTAATAAACTGTTAGATACGATACAAGATAAAAAAATTAAAAATGCTGCAATTCAAATTGCTGCAAGGCTTATAAATTCTAAAAACCCTATTAGAGAAATCGAACTCAAAAAGGGCATAAAACAGGGGAAAAATGCAATTGCCACTTTGAAAGAAAAAGGGTTAATCAAAAACGCTACGTTAGCTAAAGAGGAAAAAAAGAAAATTTCGGCAGCTTCTTATTATTTAATAGACAAAATGCCAATTTTGGAACGAAGTAAAAAAATTATAGAAATACTAAGAGATACCAAAGGAAAAACACTGATAATATTTCCTGAAATTGCATTGATAGAAAAAGTTAAAGAGCTTTATAAGGAAGCCTTTAAGGACAAAATTTTCATATGGAACGGAATAAACAAAAGAAAACTTATCGAGGCAATTTATTTCCAGGACAAAAAGATCATCCTTTCGACCTTTTTCTCCCTGTTTCTGGAGATTCCAGAGCTGCAAACCATAGTTATAGAGGATGCGTCCTCCAGGTACTTCAGAAAATCAAGTTTTGTCCCATTTGATGTTGAAATAGCTGCAATTAAGAAGGCAGAAATAGAAAAATTAAAACTCATTTTTTCGACCTCTGTCCCAGATGAAAGTATATTTATGCTTGCCACAGAAAACAAAATAAAAAATACAATATCTTGGCAAGTAGAAAATAAAGTAAAACTTATCGATATGCGCAAGGAGTTCAAAAAGCATAACTACAAGATGTTTTCTCTGTATCTTCAAAAAAGAGTAAAGGAAATTTTGCAAAGAAACGGGAATGTTGCAGTTATTTTGAACAGAAAAAGTTACTCTACATTTATTATGTGTAGAGAGTGCGGGTATGTTTTACGATGCCCTAACTGCAAAGTTTCACTTTACTATGATAAAGAAAAAAACCTGCTTGTATGCCCCATATGCGGATATACCGAAAAACCCCCAAATGTTTGCCCTCGCTGCAAGAGCCCAAGTATCAGATATTTCTCAGGGGGTATTCAAAAATTAGAAGAACAAATAAGAAAAGAATTCAAGGACATAAAAATAGAGAAACTTGTGAGTGGGAATGGAAGCAAAAAAATAGTTCACTCATCAGGGTTTTCCAGTACTCTATTCATCGGAACAGAGTTTTTGCAGAGTCATTTAACCCCTGAAAATATAGATTTATTTGTTTTTATCAGTATTGATATTTTTTTAAATCATTATTCATTTGACACATCGTTCAATACATTTAGAGTACTTTCGAATGCAATTACGGAAATGAACGGAAAGGAGGTAGTTATACAAACATATATACCTGAGCATTTTGCTTTATCC
>JALTHX010000282.1:0-6116 GCA_027076005.1 Caldisericaceae bacterium | reverse complement strand
CGCAGAAACTGTTTTAACAAAAGTTTCAGCATCCACAAATAGAGAAGGACGCCCATCCCCGGACAAATTGCCAAAATTAGAAAGTGCATTGTTTATGGCGTCCAGTAACTTAAAAGAGGGAACAGTAACGAGAAGATGAATTTTTCGTGCCTTTCCATTTTGTTTATAAATAAGGTTAACTTCCCCCGAAAGGATAAAACGTACACCATTAAACTCAAACAGTCCGTTCTGCAAATCCGTAAGCTTTGCTTTTAACTCTTTTACCCAGAGTGGATGCGTAATATCTCCACTTGCAAGCATCGTTACGCCTTTTATTTTAGCCCAATCCGAAAGACGTTTTAAATCCATATTCTTGCTGGTTGCCATACTGTAATGCGAATGTATATGCAAATCGACAACGTCTATCATCTGCATCTCCAAAAAGAAAGCTTAAATACAAGCCACATAAATTTAAGTGGGTCAATAAGCTGGTTTATTTTACTCTTTGCTTCTCTCCTATATATTGTTTTTATCGGGACAAATGCAATTTTGAAACCACACTTTGCTGCTTTTACAAGCATTTCCGTTTCAAGCTGGTACCGCTCAGAATTAAATTTAATTTTCTTTAAAACAGATATCTTTATTGCCCTATACCCCGACTGACTATCTAAAATTTTTGTATGGCATACAAGTCCTGTAAGATAAGAAGAAAAAGAATTTGCAAAAATACGAATCTTTGGCATAACCTTTGCGTTAAATCGCCTTGCCCCGACAACAATGTCAAAACCTTCACTTAATTTTTCTAAAAAAACCGGGATTTCGGAAGGGTCGTGCTGCCCATCAGCATCCAATACAACAACAGAATTTGCATTTTCTTTTATTGCATAGCCAAAGCCCACGTACATTGCCCCTGCCTTCCCTTTGTTTTCTTTATTTCTTATAACAAATGCTCCTGATTTTTTTGCAACTGTTGATGTATCATCTGATGAACCATCATCAATAACAACCACCCTATCTACATATTTAGCCGTGTTTACTACGACTGATTCAATATTATTTTCCTCATTAAATGCAGGAATTATGGCAATAGTCAACATTTAAATTCCTTAAAATAATCAAAGAAATGAAACCATTGGTCAGGATATTTCTTTATGTATCTTTCCAAAATGAAGGCAAATTCCTGCACATACTCTTTAACAAATTCTTTTTCTCCCTTGGCCCTGTCAATGGCTATCTCAGGCTCAAGAAAAGCCTTATACTTTCCATCGGCAACTCTAATAGCACATCCAAACACGCTTTTTACACCTGTTCTGTATACAAGCACGGCACTGCCTTTGGGAAATGTAACGCATTTTCCGAAAAATTGGACTGGAATGCCATCTTTATTTAAATCCCTATCACTAACAATAGTCGCAATCTCACCACGCCTTAACGCTTTATACACGCCTACGGCACCACCTTTAAAAGGATGCACAAAAACATTCCCGCTTGTCCTTACTTCCCTGTATAGTTCTTCTGTTTTTTTATCAGGCTGCGGGAGACCGATACCGTTAGCCTTATAGCCCATATAACCAATAATGAAACCCGCTACTTCCCAATTGCCAATGTGTGCAGTAGAAACAACAACACCCTTTCTACCCAGGGTAAGATTTGCCATTTTCTTGTCCACTCCATTCAAATCAACAAAATTCATCCAATTATTCTTATTCCAGGTGAAAAGTAGAAAATAATCGGTTATGTTTAATGCAAAATTTTTATAAAGATTTATAGCTGTTTTTCTAATCAATTTTTGATCTTCATTATTCAAAATAATTTTTAAAGTATGAAACACCTGCCTCCTTTTCCTTATAAAAAAAATAAAATCAAGGTATGCCAATCCTCTTGCCAGCGCATAAGCGGCACGCCTTGGAAGATGCAATGCAACAAAAATACCTATTCTATAAAAGAAATAAAGTATCACCTTTTTCTAAAAGCAGGGTGAGTAGATAGAAACTCAAATTTAGTTCTTCCTATATTCGGGGAGTAAGTGTATTTTGGAACTATAGTAGTATATCCTAAAATACTTTTTACTACATCTTCACGAGACCCACTACTTAAAAGATGCAATGCAAGCGAGTTCCTTAATATGCTTGGCGTAACATCCTTATGTAACTTTGCTTCATCAGCCTTTTTCTGAACCACAATATAAACAGTCTGGCGGGTAATTTTGCCGCCCCTTCTATTCACAAAAAGATATTTCTTCCCGGAATTATGCGGGCTACGTCGTTTCTTCATAAGATTTTCCCGTTCTTTGAGGTAAGATTTTAAAACAGGTATAAGTTTCTTACTAAAGGGAATTACCCTTTTTACATTCCCGTTGACACAAGTATAAGTTGCTTTTTTCAAATCAAGATTGTTCAAAAGTGCCTCAGAAATTTCCGATGCCCTAAGCCCCGTATTATATATAAATAATACCATTGCCTTATTACGGGATCCAATGAAACCTTCGGAATGCAAAGCCTTAGTAAGTTTTTCAACATCAGGAACAGAAAGCGTAGTAATAACTCTTGGGTCGACCCCTTTGAATCTTATATCTGAGAAAGGGTTTTTATTTCCGAACAATCCTTCCCTTTTTAAATAATTAAACAAATTTTTTAGAGAAGAAATATTTCTCATTACGCTTCTCTCTTTTAAATTTTCTTTAAGGAAAGTTAAATATTTAGCTGCCATTTTCCCATTTACGTTAATAAAATTATTAACGCTATTATCTTCAAGGAAATGTATGAATTTATAAACATCATTTCTGTAAGCATCAAGTGTGTTCGCAGAAAATTTACTGGAACGTGCCACATAGCTCAAAAATTGTTCCGCATAATTAACTAGCCTGTCATTTTTCATTTTTCATCACCTTCCATAGTAAAAGTCCTATCAGTGTTTTAGCATCCCTTATCTTGTTAGAGAATATATATTCATCTACCTTGGAAACTGGTAGCCTAAAAACATCCAAAAATTCCCCTGCGTCAAGATGAACTTTACCTTTGTCAAATTTATCCGAAAAAAACAAATAGAGTTTCTCGTCAACAAAGCCAGGGGTTGGATAAAATTCAACAAGTTTCCGAAGATTTAACGGAATAAGCCCCGTTTCTTCTTCAAATTCTCTTCGTGCGGCCTCTGCCGGAGTTTCCCCTTCCTCAATTCTTCCAGCTGGTATTTCGATGAGCGTTTCTTCTACCGAGGGCCTGAATTGCCTTATCATAACAATTTCATTATTTTCCACCGCAACAATGCAGGAAGCACTGCCATCATAGCTTGCAGTTTCACGCTCCCATACGTTTTTGTTGTTATCTACAACAAGTCTTCTATAAATAGAGAGCAACTTTCCCGAAAAAATCTTTTCCTTCTTTATGATTTTCACTTAATGCCCCCTTATAATGTCCTTCATTTTTAGCAAACGCGCAATGTTTTCCCTATCCATTTCCTCAAGCTTATTTGTAATGTATTTGATTGTTTCTTCAAGGTCAGGGATCATTATATATTCGAGTGCATTGACCCTTCTCCTTGTTTTTGCAATTTCTTTTGCAACAAGGTAGAGTTCCTCTTCTATGTAAGAAAGTTCAACAATGCTATTCAAAATCTTTCTCATTCCGTCAAAACTTTTGTCAAGCAGTGTGTTAGTAAGGGTAAACGGATATGCATAAGGAATACCACTCTCTTCTACGGAAAACTCGGGGTAACGGACATTCATCACGGATTTCTCAACGGATTTGAGTGAAACTCTGTAAGTCCCGCCAAGTAAGAGTGCGTTGATTTCTTCATTTGAATCTTCCGACACAGACATATAGTATTCTTTTTGTAACGCTATAAATTCCGCATCAACCGCTTTACGCCTCTCTATATATTTTCCGGCAACATCGAGAAAATTCCTCATTAGGCCTTCAAGTTTCTCTTTAAGCAACTTATAGCCCTTTCTCGCAAGCCGGTATCGCTCTTTCAATCGGAGCAGTTCCATCCTTGTAGGGTTTACGTTAAGAAGCATTCACTCCGTCCTTTTCCTTCAGATATTTTTTTAGGTATTTCTCAATAAATGCAGGCCTTATTCGTTTCAATTCTTCAACAGGAATTATGGATAAAAGTTTCCATCCGATATCAAGTGTTTTTTCAATGGAACGGTCCTCATAGGCTCCTTGTTTTACAAATTCGTTTTCAAAGCGGTCAGCAAACTTCACAAATATAAGGTCTGTTTTTGTAAGGGCACTTTCACCAAGAACAGTTGCAAGTTCTCTTGCCTCTCTTCCCCTTGCATAAGCAGCAAATAACTGGTTTAATACGTCTGAGTGGTCTTCACGTGTTTTTCCTTTTCCTATCCCTTTATCCTTCAAACGAGAAAGAGACGGGAGCACATCAATAGGAGGATATACTGCCTGTTGGTGTAAATTCCTGGAAAGGAAAATCTGCCCCTCGGTAATGTAACCGGTAAGATCCGGTATCGGATGCGTTTTATCATCTTCCGGCATTGTAAGAATAGGAATCTGCGTAATGGAACCCTCTTTCCCTTTTATTCTTCCTGCACGTTCATACATTGTTGCAAGATCGGTATACATATAACCAGGATACCCACGCCTTCCGGGCACTTCCTTGCGTGCTGCAGAGATCTCCCTTAGTGCTTCGCAATAGTTTGTCATATCCGTAAGTATTACGAGTACGTGCATCCCTAAATCAAAAGCAAGATATTCGGCCACGGTAAGGCCGAAACGGGGCGTTGCAATTCTTTCAATGACCGGGTCATCTCCAAGGTTAATAAACATAACGGAACGCTCAAGGGCACCCGTTTTTTTGAAATCATCCATAAAGTAATTCGCTTCCTCAAATGTAATACCCATTGCAACGAATACAACAGCAAACTTTTCCCCTTCGCCCCTTACCTTTGCCTGTCTTGCAATTTGTGCGGCAAGTTGCGCATGCGGCAAACCGGAACCAGAAAAAATAGGAAGTTTCTGTCCCCTAACGAGAGTATTTAATCCATCAATCGATGAAATACCTGTTTGTATAAACTCAGAAGGATAATTTCTCGCATAAGGATTCATAGGCACGCCATTGATGTCCGATTTTTTATCAGGTATGATTGGAGATATACCATCTATAGGGCTTCCGGAGCCATCAAAAACCCTTCCCAATATTGATGGAGAAAGGCCTATTTCTATACCCCTACCAAGAAATTTTACCTTTGTCTGGCCCAAATTTAGCCCGGACGTCCCTTCAAATACTTGTATTAACGCCCTATCTTGGTTAACTTCAAGTACTTGCCCTCTTTTGGTAGAACCATCTGCTGCTTTTATCTCAACAATTTCTCCATAGGTTACTTTCTCAACACTATCAACAATAATAAGAGGCCCGGAAATCTCTCTTGTAGTTATATATTCTTTAGCCATTTTGCACCTCTTTAATTAAAGATTCAAATTCTTCTTTCATTTTCTTTTCTATTTCATCAAATTTGCTCATATTATCTTCAGGAATAATTTTCGCACGCGATATATCCATTCTTACAGGCAGTTTTATAATTTTATCTAACTCAACTCTTTTGTTTAAAGCATCCTTTGCCATACTGTCAAACAAGGAAATAAGCTTCATTATTCTGTACTGTTTTTTCAAAGAAGTAAAAGTATCTTCATCCAAAAATGCATTCTGCTGAAGGAAATCTTCTCTTATAGACCGCGCAGTTTCCATAATAAGCCTGTCGGAAGAAGAAAGGGCATCTATGCCTACGAGCCTTACCATTTCTTGCAGTTCTGCTTCCCTTCTCAATGTACGCATAGCATCCGTTCTCATTTCAATCCAATCTTTACCCATTTCTTTTGTATAAAAATCTTTTAAAGCATCCGTATAAAGGGAATAGCTTCTTAACCAATGAATTGAAGGAAAGTGCCTTGCATAAGCAAGTTGAGCATCCAGAGACCAAAAGACTCTTACAGTCCTTAAGGTTGCCTGAACTACAGGATCGGATAAGTCTCCTCCTGGGGGAGAAACCGCACCGATAACGCTCAGGCTTGATTCCTTCTTACTACTGCCAAGCACAACTACTCTACCTGCACGTTCATAAAAAGAGGAGATATGAGAGGCAAGATACGCAGGGTATCCCTCTTCCCCAGGCATTTCCTCAA
>JALTHX010000281.1:0-6122 GCA_027076005.1 Caldisericaceae bacterium | reverse complement strand
ATTGTTATCAAACACACCTGTTATATACCTATCACCATCATATACTGCAATGTCCACTTTGTCTTTTGAGATGTCAATGCCTACTGATAGCATGTTCTCTATTGACAGCATTTCTATCCCTCCTATAGTTAAATAGATTTGGTTGTGATATGGAATGTTTCCTTTGCCTATCATCGTAATACGGGCTTTAATGCCCAATGTACTTGTCCAGGTTTAAGGGAACAGGGAAAGTGGGTTTAACATCCTGAACGGTTTCTAAGAACCAATGACAACATCAAACTTGCTCACTTTCCCCCATATCTCCAATCATACATACTAAGTATAACGAGAGATATGTTTCCACACAATCCATATACAACTGAGGGTATTATATACGAAGACAACAACCATTCTGTCACTCTGAGCATAGCGAAGAGTTTCCTCCTTAGAAACTAAAAGCGGAGATTTTTCGCAAAAGCAGCTCAAAATGACAAGGCATTACATTAATCAAATGCTTTTGAAAGTTGTACTGAACTCCCGATTATACCAACAATAAGCCCTACGGGGCATACAACAATACCTAAAATAAAGAAAACAAATTCGTCATCTGTTCCCAAAACCTGTGTCCAAAAATTGGGACCGAACCAATATATAAACAATCCATAGATTAAGTTATGAAGAACTATACTGATAATGATGCCGGCAGCACAAATACCTGCTAACATCAAGAATTTTCTGAGTTTGCCCTGAACTCTTCTCTTTACTGTCAGACCTATTAACCATACACCACAAACAAGTAATAGTGCCCCAGTTGTAAGAATGGAAGGAAGAAGGAAAGACCGTGACATAAAATCTTGAAGGAAAATTGAGCCAGCCAATGCAACAAGAGAAGCCCCTAATATCCATAACAAAGCTTTTATAGAAGTTTTTTCCGAGGGTTCCATAATTTTCACCTCCTTCTCTATAAATTATTCAGGCGGGACAGGAGAGGGAATGCCCTCTTCCATCGGTTTTTCCTCGATAACACTCTTTTTCCACTCGCCCTTAAAGTAAAAGAATAAAGCTACCATTGCCGCACCAACATTGCTCAGTGCCATTCCCCACCAGATTCCTGTTGAGCCGTAGTGCAAACTAAAAAGGAATGCAAACGGAATCCTTAACCCCCAAAGCCTTATAATATCCACAATCATAGGCGGAGTGTTGTGCCCCGAGCCTCTAAATAATGCAGAAATAGCACCTATAAGCCCGAAGAAAGGAATGCCTACCATAAATATTGTAACAAATTTTACACCTTCTGAAAGGATATCTGCCCTTCCGGGAATAAAAATTTTAAATAAGGGAATTCTTAAAGCAAACAGCAAAATAGATTCAGCAATTGTAATAAGAATTTCTATTTGCAGCCCTTTTTTTGCAATTTCCGCAACTCTTTCGATAAGATTTGCACCGAGGTTTTGCCCGATAAGCGTAGCAATACCCATTGAAAGTGCATCAACAAGAATAAATTCAAGGCTTATCATCCTGTCGCCAACACCGTATGCGGCAAGCGCCACCTCGGCATTTTGCACTCTGCCTATAATCCCTGTAATAACAAGAAATCCAAAGGCAGATGTCCCATTCCCAATGGCAGCGGGAAATCCTATCCTGAGTATTTTTTTCATCCAGGAAAAATCAGGAATAAGGTCTTTTAGAACAATTTCAATCCCCTTTTTTCCTTTAAACAAAATATAAAGTGCGATAACTGCTGCAATGCCTTGACAAACAACAGTGGCAAGAGCTGCACCGCGGATGCCCATTTTGGGGAAATGCCACCAGCCAAAGATAAGAAACGGGTCCAGAACAATGTTCAAAGTAACAGTAATTAAGCTTACATACATTGGCGTTACAGTATCCCCTTCGGCAGAAAGTATTGCTTGAAAAACACCCGCAATAAACATAAAAGGCATACCGAGAAAAATCAGCTTAAGGTAGAGCACTGCATTGTTAACTACTTCTGCATTCTTTGTTATAAGGCGAGCAAATACAGGCGAAAAAACAACACCGATAACAGCGATTATCACACCGAAAATAATGGAAAGTGACAGCACCTGCGATGCGGAAAAGTTTGCCTTTTCCCTGTCTCCTGCTCCAATATACTGTGAAACAAGCGCAATGCCTGCCATAGCAAAGCCAAAAGAAAATGCAATAAGAAACCAGACAAGAGGCCACGCAATCTGCATACCGGCAACTGCACCGCCGCTTTCGGAAGCAGGGAGATGCCCCAACCAAAAAGTATCGGCAAGATTATACAAAACTTGCAAAAGCTGAGAAACCATTATGGGAAAGCTTAAAGCAAACATTACTTTAACAGGGCTACTACTTAAAATTTCTTCTCGTGAAACCTTTCTCATTTTCTACACTACCTCCATTGCCATATTAGGTTAATTCTTGAAATTCAGCAGGTTTTGTTTTCTCCACATTCATTATAACAGGAGAAAATAATGCAACAACCCCCACAATTCCAACAGCTATGCCCGAGAAAGAAGCAAGGAATGCTATTGCCCCACCCTTGCCTGCACCAAAAATTGCACTCAGCACAGCAGAGCTATTTATTTTGCCTGAAAGGTAAAAATCAATGAATGGCCCGCTAAGAGCCATAGGAATTACGCCTATGAACTGTGCTATGAATTTCCGTGCAGAAAACACCCTTCCCTGTATTTCCAATGGGACTACGCTCTGCCATATTGCCTGGCTTGAAGCGTTAGCAACAACAGCCGTTACTGATATTACAACTACTGCAACTACCACAAAAAGAACTGTGTTTGCAATTCCAAGCAATATTATTCCTACGGCACTAAGGATAATGCCGAGAATAAGGGAAACAACTTTTCTTTTGGTCCCTCCCCAAAATGTCATTAAGGCACCGCCCGCAACCCCGGCTGCACCAAAGGAGGACTGAACTATACCTAATATCACACTGCTATCATGAAACTTTGCAAGAATCATAGGCGAAATAAGTGGCATCCACGCATTAAGGAAAAAATTTACCACAAGAAAAACCGAGAGCAAGGCAAGCAAAGGCTTTACTCTGTAGATATACTTAAAACCAAACACAGAGTCTTTTAGCACGTTTTTAATTTTCATTTCTGTTTGAATACGCTTGTTCTCTGGAATTTTAACCCACAAAATTGCTCCGAATGCTGCAACGAAAGTAATTAAGTCTACTATCATTATTCCACCTAATTTTATAAAAGGCAGAAGGAAACCTGCCAAAGCAGGGGCAATGAACGAAGGCCCGCTTTGAGTCATCGAAAAAAGCCCGTTTGCCTTTCCGTATTCTTCCTTTTTTAACATAGCGCTGATAGTTACGGAATATGCAGGCCACTGAAAACCGTTAAATGCGCCCGAAACAAAAGCGGCAACGTATAAAAACGGCAGCGACAATTTACCGTAAAGATACAGTATAAGCGTTAAAAAAGTTACAATCGCAGAGGCAAGATCCGGCAAAATAAGCGAGCGTTTTCTCGGCCACCTGTCAATAAATGCACCTGCGATGGGAGAAAAAATGAGATTGGAAACGACAAATGTAGTTGTTAAAATGCTGAAAGGGGTTGCATTCCCCGTTTTCTGCCATATCCATATTGCAAGCCCAAATTCTGTCATAGCTGAGCCGATGAGAGATACTATTTCTCCTATAGACATAATTGCAAATCCTTTGAAACCATTAGGTCTTTCCATTTTACTCTCCCTTCTACAATGTAGCGCTAAACAATTTCAATTTCTATGTGTTTTCCTTCATCTTCTTCAGTTACATCAATAATTTTACCTGCAAACTCAGGATCATTTATCGCCTTTTTAATTTCTTCAAAATCAAACGGAATCTCTTCCCCATCGATGTTCAGAGTGTTCTTGCCTGCTTTTTTAGCAATGCTTAATCCGAAATTAATAATAGAAAGAGGCAGTTTCACGTTAACAATGCCTTTTCCGTCTTTGGTAATCCTTATTCTTAAAAATCTTTTTCCATTTTTAGAAATAGCTTCTTCATCCGGTTCATTATTACCACTTTTCTTAATGGCTTCAATAAGCTTTATCGCTTCATCTTCATTAATTTTTCCCTCTTCCAACATTTTCAAGACTTTTTTAATTTCTTCTTGCATAATCAATACCTCCTTAAATTATTTTTATTGAAATGTCGCCTTTCTTTGTTTTTATGTCTATGGGAATATCGTCACCTTCCCATACAAGCTTACTGCCGTAAGTTTTCGATTCCCTTTTTATGTTATTTGCTTCATCGATAAAAACCGCCTCATCTTCAACGTGGTAATTATTCCCCATCAAGCTTGCATCAATTTCCCCGGATGTTGTTTTGGCCTCAATTCGGCAGCTACAGTCCTTAAGGCTCAAATCCACATCACCAAATATCGATTTTACGAAAAGCGGGGCTTTAACAGTTATACCCCGGAGGGTTATATCTCCGCTATAAACAATCATTTCCAGTTTAGATGCCTCACTTTCCAGTATTGAGATATCACCGGAGTATGTTTTTAAGTTTCCACCGAACACACAGGAGTTTATAGAAATATCTCCGGATTTTGTTTCAATCCTTGCATTTCCGTTAGTTTCTCTGCAGCCGATATCCCCAGACAAAGAGAGAAGTGTCACATTTCCATTTATGTTTCTTATCTTTACATCACCGCTTACGCTTTTTGCAGAAACATTTCCTTCTATGTTTGTTATTGAGATATCTCCGCTTACCACCTTTATACTAATGTTGCTTTTTTTTGGAACAACAAGCGAGAGGCGATGACTTCTTAAGAACGACCCGTTTAGAATGGAATGGATGCTTACTCCGTTTCTACCGTTCCGTATAGAGCGCGATGTAGGAATTATCTCCACCGTATCACCCTCTTCGCGTATAGAGAACGAATCTGCCCCTTCAATAATTTTTATTTGTCTGCCTTCTTTTCCAACTATCTCTATGTCAGCAGAAATTGTGCCTTTTATTCGTATTGCACGGCAATTGTCAGCCACTTTGTATGTTTCCGCTTTACTTTCCGAGAAAATCAGTTCTTCCAGCTCTTTGCGCTCCTTTTCGCTTATCTTTCCGTTTTCTACCAATTTGTTTAGGCGCGCTTTAATTTCATCATCCACCGCTCTTAGCCTCCTTTCAACAACCTTATCGCTTCCTCTGCCGGAATTTCACCTTTCTCAAGTGCATCCAGTATTTCCATTCTGTTTAATGATTTCTTTTCCTCGAGAAAACCAAGTGCCGAAAGCAGCTTATCCAATCTTGCTTTTGCAGTAGGATAGGAAATACCGAGCCTTTCCTGAACCTCTTTAATGCTCCCCCTTGACTTCAGAAAAGCAACCAGAAACTCCAAAGCTTCCGAGTCCAGTGAAAGAAATTTATTTATGGGAAAACTTCCTTTTATAACAGTGCCACATTTAGGACACTTTAACTCTGTTATCTCAAGTGTTGCACCGCACGCGGGGCATTTCGTAGGCATTTTCTTCATATTCACCTCCATATTATTTATTTTGATATTAATAATATTAATATTAATTTTAATTTTGTCAATAGAAAATTCGAAAATTTTGAAAATAATTTAAAAAAATTTAATAAAATTAGAAATTCCTCTGGCTAAAACTCGTTTTAAGTTACACTCTAAAACGCAAAAATGTCCGTCCAGTACCAGGTACCAAGCGGACATTTTTTATTTGTTTTGCTCTATTTTATCACCTATAAGAAAAAGAATCCCGGAATTGACTTCCTCCTCTTCGTAAACAAAGGGGATTCCCGTTAGCTATACAGCCTCAGGGAGCGGTAATGCCTCACGGCTTCCCGCTGGTTCCTGCTTCAGCGTATGCATTGCATACTCGACAGGCGTGACTTCCCGCAAGCCCTGCGGTAGGGTTTGTGAAAGGTTTTCCTTCCCTATTGCTTTCATCAGGATATTGACTGATGCTACTAAGTCAGCATTTGCAGTATATCCGCATTTTTCACATACGAATACTGCCTGGCTTTTACGGTTATCTCTGGATACGTGTCCGCATACAGGACAGGTTTGGGACGTGTATTGAGGATTAACTCTGATTAACTTGCCTCCTTGCCTTTGCAGTTTGTACTCAAGGAAGTGGAAAAATATACTCCACCCCTCACTTAGAAT
>JALTHX010000280.1:0-6144 GCA_027076005.1 Caldisericaceae bacterium | reverse complement strand
CATTCTAATGAGAGCAATCGGGAATAAAAACCCTTCACAAACCCTACCGCAGGGCCTGCGGGAAGTTACGCCTGTCGAGTATGCAATGCATACGCTGAAGCAGGAACCAGCGGGAAGCCGTGAGGCAGTACCGCTCCCTGAGGCTGTTTAGCTAACGGGAATCCTCTTCGTTTACGGAGAGGAGGAGGTCAATTACCGGTGTCCAGAACATATTGCCTGAAATGATTGGCTCATTTGCATTTATGCTTTTAACAGCTTCCTTAATAAACTTTTTAACTTCCGGCTTGTTTGCAAAATTGGTTTTCTTTAATATTTTCGCTTTACGTGAAGTTTTTTTGATGAGAAGCAATTCGTCGGAACCTGCAATTTTTATTCCTTTTGCATAAACGGGCTTGAAACCTTTAAGTGCAAAATAATGTGCTGTTTCTCTCATTCCATTACAGGCCGTAAAGCCAAATGTAGAAAAAAGGATGATCTTTTTTGTTTTCGGAAGAGTAAATTTATCAGTATATTTTTTGAGAAAATCCGGCATTTTACACGCGTAGATTGGGAAGCCAAACGCTAATATGTCAAACTTTTTAATCTCATCAAGGTCGGCAATTTCCACAGGAAGCGATTCTGCAAAATTCCCTTGTTTTGAAAACTGTTTTTTTATGAGCTCTGCGATAAAATGTGTGTTTCCTGTGCCACTGAAATACAGTATTAGTATATTCATTTATTGCTTAGGGATTTAAAATACAGGAGAAGCATTTGAATGTCTGCGGGCCTTACACCGGAGATACGCATTGCTTGCCCAATTGATTCAGGCTTTATCTGAGTAAGCCGCTCTCTACCCTCTTTTGAAATCGATGGGACAAGCGAATAATCAAAGTTTTCGGGCATCTTGAAAGTTTCCCATTTTTTGAATTCTTTCACCTTGTTTTTTTCTCTTAATATGTAGCCTGTATATTTTGCTTCTATTTCCACTTCTTCCAGAATTTCATCAGGGTAGCTTGCAAATTCCGGGTCGAGTTTCCTTAGCTCATTGCGTGTAAAGTCCTGGCGTTTTAACAGGTCAAATAATAAAATTGGATTGTTTATTTCTTTTATACCGAGCAACTTTAACCTTGCAAGGGTTTCCCTGTTTGGTTTTAGAGAAATTGTTTCTAGTGCACGTTTCACTTTATTAATCATTTCTTCCTTTTCAAGAACTTTCTTGTATTTCCATTCTTCCACAACCCCGATTTCGTAGCCTTTACGTGCGAGCCTTAGATCAGCATTGTCTTCCCTTAACAAAAGCCTGTATTCGCAGTGAGAAGGAGTAATTCTGTATGGTTCAAATAGCTCTTTTGTAAGCAAATCGTCGGTCATTACTCCGAGGTATGCCTCACTCCGTTTTAAAATAAAAGAGTCTTTACCTTTTACTTTCAATGCCGCATTTACTCCGGCCAGTAGCCCCTGTCCTGCCGCTTCGTCGTAACCGGTTGTTCCGTTTGGCTGCCCTGCAATAAACAGGTTCTCAATGATTTTTGTTTCGTAAGTAAGCTTAAGCTGTGTTGGTATGATATAGTCGTAGTCAATTACATAAGCAGGACGGATTATTTCAACATTTTCAAGCCCGGGTATTGTGCGTAAAACTTCTATCTGCATTTCATACGGCATTGACATATACATTCCCTGCATATAGATTTCGTTTGTGTGAAAACCTTCTTGTTCAAGGAAGAATTGATGCCGTATTTTATCAGGGAACCAGCGTACCTTTTCTTCTATGGAAGGGCAAGTGCGTGGGCCTGTTTTAACCATAATGCCCATTACTGATGGAGATAAGTCAAGATATTTACGCGTTGTTTCGATTGTCTTTTCGTTTGTCCATCCAAGATAGGAAGGGATTTGATTTTCATAGATTTTTGGAGAATTCCAGTATGAAAAGTGCAAAGGCGTATTATCCCCCTCTTCTATTTCAAATTTGGAGAAATCAATTGTACGTTTATCGACTCGCGGCGTTGTGCCTGTATTAAATCTGCCTATTTTAAATCCGAGCTCTTTTAAACTTTCGGAAATTTTATTTGCCGGTGGCTCTGCCCATCTTCCTGCTTGTTGCGACCATTTAGAGATGTAAATTCTGCCCTTTATGTATGTTCCGGCTGTTATCACGACAGCATCCGCATAGAATTCAGTTCCATCGCTAACTTTTACGCCTATTGCTTTTTGCTCCTTAACAAGAATTTTCTCTACAGTCCCCTGTCTTAGATGTAGGTGCTTTTGGTTTTCCACCCGCTCCTTCATTCCAAGGGAATAAAGCCATTTATCGCATTGGGCACGTAAACTCCATACGGCAGGCCCTTTTGATGTATTAAGCATTTTTATTTGCGTTAATGTTGCATCTGTGTTTAGCGCCATTGCTCCACCCAGTGCATCTATTTCACGAACGACTTGAGCTTTGCCCGGCCCACCTATTGAAGGGTTACAGGGCATCCACCCGATTGCGTCGTTGTCTATCGTAATAAGCAGTGTTTCTGCGCCAATTCTTGCAGATGCAAGGGCAGCCTCTACACCTGCGTGCCCTGCACCAATTATTATTACATCAAAATTTCTTATTTTCATATGTAAATTATAGCAGAAACGCTCTAAGATTTAAACAGGAGTTTGTATAATTGAAATGGGGCAAAGCTTCAGTAAATTTGCTTGCCCTGCCCCATAGTGTTTGTAGAGTTATATTATTCCAAAATATAGCAGCGCTAAATATGCCGCTACGACGAGAGAGATAAGTGCAAAAAATGTTAACCAGAAGGATACTTTTTTATAATGTCCTGTAAGCCTTTTTTCGCTGTGTGTGCTGATCATATTGATGAGACGCGGATGTGGCGTGAATTCAAATCCATTTTCTGTTTTTAGAATTCCACCTATGAAGAAAACTTTTTTTCCGTTTTCCAATGCTCTTTCCTTTGCTCTGAAGCGTTGGTTGGAGATAAAACTTAATAGTCCCTTTCTGATAAATGGCTGTATAAAGGGGTCGTTTTTATCCTGTATCGCCTTATTAAAAGTCGTAGGAAGGTCTATCTTCGGAATAGTTCCCTTTTCTTTTATAAGCATTCCCTCGGTTCCGCCCAACTCTTTTATGTTAAAATCCGTTATTTTTTTGTCTTTCCATATTGTTTTCCAGTTTTTACTTTGGTCTTCGTCTGCAGTATCCTTTCTCAATTCCTGAAGTTCTGCTTGATACATTACCACATTTTTTTTGGAGAATGGTGCTTGAAGTGGGTTTGCTGCCTGCACTGCCCCTACAAATTTACCGTATATTTTTCTCTTGTTAGGAAACCTGCTGAGCGATATGCGCTTAGTTTTTGTAATGTAGGCAATTCTTTTTTTTCTATTGCGTGCAAGTGACAAAAATATAATAAATAATAGAAACAAAATTCCTCCGGCGATTGCTTCTGTTCCCGTGTTTTGTGATTTAGAGCTGCTTTGTGCAAGAAGGCTGTTGCCTTTGGGTATTTTTCCAATGATTCCCTTTATAAAATTTATGATGCTGCTACTGCCTCTCGGTAGGTTAGCAGACTCCTTTACAGACAAAGATTTAATAAAATCATCTTGTGAAAGACTTCCGTCGTATAAAGAAAGTACAGCATTTTTATCAGTGTTTACGGTAACATATTTTCCTTCGCCGTGCGGCACGTATGTAAATGATATTTTATCTATATATGGGGCATCTTGGACTACAAAAAACGCCATTGCTGCAAAATCGTTAAGAAAATCATCTTCTTTTCCAAAATAGTGAATAACAACATTTATATCGTTTTCTGTAATATCAATTTTATCCACATAAGCGTTGAACCCGGCAAGGTCATCCCTTATCTCATTTTGTTCACTCCTTAGGTCCATAAACTCAGCCCGATCGTAGAGGTCATTATCCGTTAGGGCACCTTTTTTCCATAGGCCAATGTCTTCTCCGCGAACCACTGCACCAACAGCGGGAGAGTTATTCATATAGGCTTCTACTGCTATTGCTTCTGCGCTTGGATATTTTTCGTACCCTTTTATGGCAACCGTAAGAAGAATGTCCGAAAAATTTGCAGGAATTGCGGGCGTTTCAAAGCGTATGAGAAGCGAGCCATTTTCGATTGCTACGTAGGAATTTTCAAATCCCATAGCTTTCAGCTCGTTGAATATGTCCGTTTCGGAATCTGCATAAGCAGAAGCTGCAAAAGAAAACATCAAAAGCAATATGATTATAAACGTAAACAGTTTTTTCATTTCGGCAAATCACCCCTCTCTTTAGCAATTTTTATATAGTAATCAATTCTTTTTCCAATATCTTTGAAATCACCTTTGCTGCCGTTTGTTGCGGTATTCGAAGGGTCAAAAATCCATTTGTTGGTGAGAGAGCCCGTATCTTTAGCATCTTTTTTAACTACATTTACCTGTCCCGAGTTTTCCTTCACTTGTTTTATAAATGTTTTATATTCAGTTTCATATGCAACTGCTGTTCTCTGCTTTGCTGACAATCCCAGTTTATCTATTACGTAAGAAATTGGTTTTACCACAGGGCTGCTTACTGCATTAACAAAGGTTTTCAGGGAAGATATTTTTTTCTCAGCGCTGTCGAAGCGGTTAAATTGATTGTATAAGTTTGCCGCAACATGATCTACTCCCAAATCTATCTGTGTTTTCTTTATGGGGTCAAGCCCTGTGGCTTTAAATGTCCAATCTTCCGTTTTGTCGCTTATATATTTTACTCCGGGAATATCTCCGCTTGCTTTTCCTACGAATTTAGAGCCGTAGTATTTTACTTTGTCCCAAAAACCTATCTTTTGGTCTGTTGTAATTTTTGGCTTTTTACTCCCATCCGGTTTTTCTATTGTAACTACTTTTAGTTTTTTCTTTGTTGCAATGTCTTTTATTTTTTGCTCGGTTTTCTCCTGCTCTTTTTTCTGCTCCGCAGTAAAGGGCTTTATTTTACTATTAGGAAAGACATGCATACCTTCGTCTTTTCTTTTGGCGTCTTTTTCTTTTGCTTTGTTTCTTAATGATTTTATCGTGTTAGTTATAATCCCGTGGAGTTTTTTCATTATTTCTTCAGGAGTTTCTTTGGGTTTGCCAGCAACAATTTCCTTTAATTTTCCTGTATATAAAATTGTATGGTGGTAAGAGAAAGCAGGCCATGCTGCAAACGGGCCTCCCCAGGAGTGGTTTAAGAATACTCTTATTCTTACTATTTTATCTGCGTAAGTTTTAGGAATTTTAATTTCGAAGTCGTTTTTGTATGTATCCTGTACTTTGCTCGCATCATATGAAAAGCCCCCGTTTGCATTGGTTCCCGCACCTGCCCCCCATGCGCGTCTTCTAACGGCCCAGCTCCAAAGAGATACTGTCTTGCAGTTTGTTCCACTTAGCTCTTCCGCGGTTAACACCTTTTTATTTTTTACCTCTCCACTTCTAATCCAATATCCATCCGGGAGTACTGGCCATTTGCCTCCATCTTTCAGCATAATATCCATATATATTGTTACGTCATCGTCTTCCGGCATCTGTCCCTCAGGGTTGAGATCTAAAGCTATGATATGCCCTTTTAAAATGTAGTTTTCTCCATCAAAAGATTTGCTTGTTATTTCTGCACTGATGGTTTGTGCTTTTACCCCTACAATAGATACCAACGAAAGAAGCATTATAGAGATAATTAATGCCGCTATGAATTTTTTAAGCATTTCCCCCTCCTTACAATATTTAATATATTATACACCAAAAAAGAAAAAAGAATAAAAGCCTCTTTATCCTCTTCCCCCTCACAAGACCCCTTCCTTCAGGTGGGGGATGTAGTGGAGGATATTTGTTTTTTTTACTAATTAGGCTACGATGTAACTATGAAACTCAATCAAGCGTTCCAGTTCAAACTCAAGGCCAACAAAGAGCAAGAAGAAAAACTCAAAACCTACGCTAGTGCATGCCGATTTGTATGGAACAAGACTCTTAACTTAGTGAAAAACAGATTAATAGAATACAACACATATAAAATAGTTAATACCCACACTTTAACTCATTACTCACAACCACCATTAATACCGCATTACGAAGATATTGCTAATCTCTTACCTCTATGGAAGCATTCTGAAGAGTACAGTTTTCTTTCCGATGCACCCTCCCAGGCATTGCAGCAGACGCTCAAAG
>JALTHX010000279.1:0-1987 GCA_027076005.1 Caldisericaceae bacterium | reverse complement strand
TAATTATTTTTATATCCGACGATTTATTTCAGTATACACAATTCTTTTTCAAAAAACAACATTTTTACAAAAAACCAAAATGTGCAAGGAAAGACCTTGCACATTTTTAACTCGGCAAAAATAAAATTCAATATTCCCTATCAATACAAAACCTGCACACGATAACATTCTCATATTCTGCAGAATGTTGGAATGTTGTTGTAATAAGACTGCTATGAAATGAATAAGGACGAGACCCAACCTCGTTCTTATCTTTACTTTTTTATTTCTATATTTTTTTATTTCTAAAACAAAGTTTTTATCGTTTTTATTACATTATCTTTGTTCGGATAATAAACTTTTTCCAAAGCAGAACTGGCAGGGGCTGGAATATCAGGTAAAGAAACTCTTTTTATGGGCGCTTTTAACAAATTGAATGTATTTTCTGAAACCATAGCTGAAATTTCTGCGCTTATTCCAAAAGATTTCCATGCAGTATCAACAACAACCAATCTTCTTGTTTTTCTAACTGACCTTAAAATAGTTTCTTTGTCTAATGGTTTTACCGTTCTTAAATCAATTACTTCTGCGCTTATCCCGTTTTCCTTTAACTCTTCGGCTGCTTTTAGTGACTCTTGAACCATATAAGAAACTGTCACGATAGTAATGTCTTTGCCTTCATTTTTAATATCCGCTTTCCCGATAGGAACTCTATACATTTCTTCAGGAACTTCTCCTTCTAATCTATAAAGCCATCTGTCATCAATATAGATTACGGGATTACCGTCGTAAACAGCAGAAATCAAAAGACCTTTGGCATCATAAGGAGTTGCAGGCATTACAACTTTCAGCCCGGGAATGTGGGCAAATATTGCCTGTATTGCTTGTGAATGTTGAGCGCCTTGTTCCCCTCCTCTGTTTATAATACCGCGAATAACAAGAGAGACATCAATTTTTCCTCCAAACATATAACGCCAATTGGCAGCTTGATTTATAATCTGATCCATTGCCAAATACATAAAATCCAATCTAGGGTGAACTAAAATTGGCCTAAGTTTCGTAATTGACGCTCCAATCGCAGCGCCGGTAATTGCCGCTTCAGATATTGGAGTGTCAATAACTCTCTCGTTAAACTTTTTAGCTAATCCGTCACAAGTTGAACCAACATACCAAGGACTAGTGACGCCTTGCCCAATTAAAAATACATCTTTGTTTCTTTCCATCAATTGATCGGTTGCCTCTCTTATAGATTGAGCGTAAGAAATTTTTCTCATTTAATTTGATATTTATACATTATTGTTTATACAGTTTCCCTAAAAAGACCCTTTGATAAATCTTCTTCTTGAGGATAAGGACTATTCTCGGCAAAAATTACCGCTTCATTAATTTTGTTTTTTATTTCTCTCAAAATCTCTTCTTTTTCTTCATTTCCAATATTCAAAACTAATTCTATTCTTTTAATCGGATCTTTCTTAATCCACTTTTCCAACTCTTCTCTTGGCCTAATATCAGTATGCCTGCCTTGAATATTGTCATCGGGTCCAACATGTCCACGCCATCTATATGTCTTACATTCTATTAAACTCGGGCCTTTCCCTCTTCTTGCTCTCTCAACTGCTTCTTTGACAGCTCTATAAACAGTAATTGCATCATTCCCATCTATTGTTATTCCCGGAATCCTGAAAGCATCTGCCTTTCTTGCTATATTTGTGTTTGCTAAAATCTTTGCAGACGGCATATGAGTGGCATAAGAATTATTTTCACAAACAAAAATTACCGGTAACTTTCTTAAAGAAGCAAAATTTAACGATTCGTAGAAAACTCCTTCGTTTACAGCTCCGTCTCCAAAAAACGATACCGAAACTCGGTCATTTTTTCTAAGCGATGCAGACAAAGCAGCTCCAACCGCTATAGGAATAGAAGCCGCTACTATTGGAGGTGTTCCCAAAACTCCAACTTCTGGAGCGACAATATGCATAGAACCTCCTTTTCCTTTTGAACATCCTGT
>JALTHX010000278.1:0-6156 GCA_027076005.1 Caldisericaceae bacterium | reverse complement strand
GCTCCCAATCAGCATTTCTTAAGGTTCATAGATACACACCACCACTTTTTGCTATCCTTAATAAATGCCCATTAATACTTGCTGTTTTTAACTTTTTTTGACATTGCAAGTGTCAAACTGGAGTTTATACGGATATATGAGCGGGAACGAGATAATAAACTTCAATGCTCGGCTCTACAGAAAAAAAGTTTCAGGTAAAATAGAAAAAATGCAGAATATATTCAATATCCCCCTTAACCGGAAAATCTCTACTTATTCAAGAGGTATGAAAAAGCTTATCTCACTATACATCGCTTTAAGTACTGAACCTGAGCTCCTTATTCTGGACGAGCCTACAGACGGGCTGGACCCGATTGTAAGGAAAAAACTTCTATCATTTCTTATAGAAGAGGCGGCAAATAGAAACATCACTATATTCTTCTCGTCGCATATTTTAAGCGAAGCAGAAAAGGTATCGGATACAATAGGGTTAATAAAAAACGGGAGAATGTTGGTTCAGGACAGCATAGATTCAATAAAAGAAAACGCTGCTATAATTACGTTCAAGGCCTCTGGCAAGGTGAAAGGTATTTGCGGAAATTATAAAACAGTAGAAGAGAATATCTACCAGTGTAAAGTGTTTGAAAACAAGGAAAACATTATTAAAAAACTAAAGGCAGAAAAATACACAATTGTTCTTGCAGAACCCATACCTTTTGAAGAGATATTTATGCGCTATATGGAGGACAAAGATGAAAGCACTATTTAAAAAAGAGGCAAAGGAGAATTTTGTAAAATTCATTATAGAAAGCACACTTCTCATAGGGATTGCATTCTCCCTTATCCCTTACGGATACAGGCTTACGATGAATCTTAACCCCGAAGTTTTTAAAGAAATCATTCGTATGGGGAAGATAGGCGGAGAGCTTTCTTCAATGCTGCCTAAATTAAAGGATTTAAATTTCTTTATTTACTCGCAGTGGTTCGGAAAAAACCTGTTCGAAATGGCCTTGCTATTTGCAGTTGTAAACTCTGCCGGCATTATTGCAGGAGAAACGGAAAGAAAAACAGGAATTTTCCTTTTCTCAAGACCTGTGAGCAGAAACAAAATACTCTTTGTAAAGCTTTTTGTAATATTATCTTATACGTTAATTCCTATTGTAATTTCCACTTATGTTCTTCTGCTGCTCGCAAGGAATATACCTCAGCAAGTAAATGTAGCTATGATAAATAAGCTACTCCTTCAATCCGTAATCGCAACAAGTGTCGCAGTTCTGATTACGGCAATAATTTCCGTAATTATAAGCGACAGGGTAAAGGTAGGCCTCTCGGCTATCGGAATTATAATAGGAACAATTCTAATAGGTTCGGTATCAAAAACAATGAATTGGATAAGCTTTACGAGCCTTTACTTAGGAAAATTTAGTATATATACACCCGTAGGAATTATTTTATGCGTTGCTTTTACGCTGATTGCATTTGCCTTGCTTGCACGAAAAGAATTTTAATTTACAGCATAAACTTACGTTCTTCTTTTAAGAATTTTTTAAACTCCTCTATTGTTTTAAAGATGCGAGTGCAATAGTATTCAAGGAACGGGCTGACCTCAAAGGGATAAATGGTATACACTTCTTTGTTGTGTGCATATGCATGCACAATCTCGCTCATAACGCCCGCGGAAAGGAGTTGAGTGGGATAGTATACAATCACATAGTCGCTCTGGTCTATAAACTGAAAATCTCTTGCAACAACTCTGTCCTTCGTCATTTGCTCAGCTTCTTCGGTTACCTGTTCTATTTTCTCCGCACCTTTCTTTTTCTTCAGGTTCTCTATATCAAGCAAATCGCTTATGTATAGGGGGTCAAACAAAATAATTTCTTTTTTCAGCAAATTGCCAAACGCTCGGATTTCATCTATTTTTTCAGGGTTATCCCTCTCAAGCAGCGTAATGGGGTAGCTCAAATACGCCTTTTTCTTTTTCGTTTTTATCAGCTCGGTAATTTGGTTTAAGTCCATATTTTTCGGGACAAGGTAGAAGGGCTTTTCGTGCAAATCAGCGAGGAGCTTCGTTGTAAACTCTTCTTCATCAATCCACATATTCACAGTTTCAAGTGAAAGCTCTTTTGCCCACTTATCCTTTTTCATACAGTTTATAATGCTTTTCAGCTCGTCATTTATGTTTATATACATATCCGGCGCAAATTTATCCGGCTCGGAAAATGCAAAACCGGGCATTAAACGCCTGTGCCACCTGAACGTAAGGTGAAGGGAAAGTATTGTTGTTTCGCTCTCTTTTGTGCCGGAGAGCACTCTTTGAAAGGCAAGCTCCCTGAGAAGCTTCAAAATACGCGGATCCATATCTAACACTTTCTCGTTAGAAATTTTAACGTTAAGTTCCTGGGATATATCAAACATAATTTCCCCAATATCAAAAACTTTCATCTTACTATCAAATTTTTCAATCTTTTTTGCAATTTCCTTAGCCCCGCTGCAGCTAATCCCGGACATTAAAACTTTCATTTTTTTATCACCTCTATTTTTATTTTAATCTCTTTTTCCAAACTGTTACTACTTTCAGGAGCACGTGTATTTGTTTCTTTAATGCCAACTGTCTGGACCTCGCCAAACTTTTTCAGCTCATTTATAAGAGTATTTACTTTCTCCTCTTTTATGACACATACATCCTTACCTTCCCATTTGCAGTATTTATCCATTACCTGTTTTGCTTTAGTTTCACTTGCATTCTTACTTAGTTCGAGTTTTATTTCAGGAAGCATACTTTCTGTCAGATTAAATTCTCCGGACGGTGCGCTCTTCTGAACAGGAGCTCTAACCGAATCATTAAAAGGGTGTTCAGGAGAATTTACATTAAACGGCAAAGCCCATCTCGCAAAGAACAGGGAAACAAAAATTACTGCAATGAGGGATGCAAATACAAAAGCAAGCTTTTTCCTCCGGGGTTTAGCTGCTTGTTTTTTCCTTGCCAAAACATTTTTTGCTAATCCATTTGGAGGAGTAATATGCATATCCGAAAGCGTTTCCTTCATTTCCATAATTTCATCAAACTCTTTTAAGAGTTCTTTGTCTTTGAGAAGTTTTTTTGCTTCTTCTCTGTTTGCATTTCTTTCTATCAGTTCTTCTAATTTTTCTTTTTTCATCACTTATTAGATAACTCTTCCTTGAAAAAGTTCCATTTCAAAATTATATTCCTTAAGCGCTCTCTTGCACGGGCAACTCTCGAGCGTACAGTTCCTACGGGAATATTCAATAATTTACTCGCCTCATAATACTTCATTCCTTCAATATCGATAAGCGTAATAATTTCCCTTTCATTCTCGTTAAGAAACTCCATTCCTTTCCAGATAATTTCCTTAAGTTTGTCCTTCTTATATTCTTCCGGTGTATTATCAATAACCCTTTTTTCAACAGCATCTTTCTCCCAGACCTTTTGCCTCCCTTCCCTGAAAAGAATGTATTTTGCCCTATTTGCCGCAATTCTGTAAAGCCATGTAGATAAAGCAGAACCTGCCCCAAATTTGTTAATATCTTTTAACGCTATAAGAAATACGTCCTGCACGACATCTTCTGTTAAATTTTTCCTTCTTGTTATTTGAAAAATTATATTAAAAATGAAAGGGGCGTATTTTTCGACAAAAAGTTCTTCTGCCTCTTTATCTCCTTTTTTAAGCTGTTCAACAAGCTCTTTTTCTTCCATCACTTAATTATAAATTTTTCCATAAAAATAAAAAATGGTATAATAAAGTTATGGAATATACAATCTCCGGATTGGTTGCATTTTTTTTGGGCTCAATACCCAGCGCATATATCGTGGGCAGGGTAACAAAGCATATAGACATAAGAAAATATGGCAGTAAAAACCCTGGCGCAGGCAACGTATTCCACCTTATAAGTGTGCGGGCAGGCCTTACTGCACTTGCGGGAGATATGGGAAAAGGTATGCTTGCCCTATTTATAATCAATAATTTGTATCACTTTTCCCCCGCTCTTCTCACGTACTTTGGGCTTATTGCAGTATTCGGGCACGTGTACTCACCATTTCTCCAATTTAAGGGCGGGCGCGGCGCGGCAATAACTTTAGGGGACTTTCTTTACATCCTTTGGACAACAACACGCTTTAGGCTTGTTTTAATTTTATTTCTCGTCGCAATCCCCTGGGCAATCACTCTTTATATTACTCATTCACAGGTAGTAAGCCTTGCGGCTTGCTTTCCTTTCTTTCCCATATTTCTCTGGTTTTTTACACATAACTTGCAGTTTGTTATAGCAGCAATCATTTTTATGATTGTGTTGGAGTTATTCGGGCTAAAATCCTTGAGAAGAGAATGGAAAATTGCCTATCAAAAATATGTAATTCGTTTATTTAAGTGAGCTGTTTGCTTAATGCCAGCACTACAAAGATAAAGTTGTCATCCTTGAGCCTTTCATTCTTTGTCATCCTGAGCCGTTTTTGCGAAGGATCTCAGCATTTAATTAGAAAGAACATTTACAAAAGAGGAGGTTCTTCGCTACACTCAGAACGACAAAAGAAAAACAAGGTTTTTCGTCACTGTACTCGCTCGAGAATGACAAAGGTTGTCATCCTGAGCCGTTTTTACGAAGGATCTCGGTTTTAGTTGTTAGGGAGGAGATTCTTCACTTCATTCAGAATGACAGGGAAAAATCAAAATGACAGGGAAATGTGCCGCTCTAAATTGCATAAGCGAGAGGTTAATTTCTCCCTCTTGACGAATAAAAATTGTTTCCTATAATGTAACGTATTGCCGAAGTGGCGGAACTGGCAGACGCGGCGGACTCAAAATCCGCAGGGGTTCAGAGCCCCGTGAGGGTTCGATTCCCTCCTTCGGCACCATAAATTTATATACTACTTTGCGAAAGCATTTTATAGATTTTATCCAGATCGTACGAAAATTCTCTGTCATTCTCCGCAAACTTTACAACTTGCCTAATTTTTTGATATGTTTCTCTTGTCCCTTTCCCGAGATTTTCAGGACCTACGAAATCCACCGCCTGAGCTGCAACAAGAAGCTCCGCAGAAACGATATGCTGCACATTTTCAAGCACTTTTTTAGCTTTTATAACACTATTCATTCCCATACTCACGTGGTCTTCCTGATCTGCGGATACGGGAATCGAGTCTACGCTCGCAGGATGTGCAAGTGTTTTATTGTAAGAAGCAAGCGCAGAAGTGGCATACTGAACAATCATCATCCCAGAGTTTAACCCCGAGTGTTTAACAAGAAACGCAGGCAAATTACTTAAAACAGGATTAAGAAGCCTGTTTATTCTACGTTCGCTGATACTGCCCAATTCGGAAAGCACTATACTGAAATGATCCATTGCAAATGCAACGGGTTCTGCGTGAAAATTTCCACCGGACAATACATCCCCGTCTTCTGCAAACACAATAGGGTTGTCAGTCACGGCATTAAGCTCCCTTAAAACAATATTCTCGGCATAACGCAGCCCACCCGTAATAGCCCCGTAAACCGAAGGAATGCACCGAAGTGAGTATGCATCCTGTACTCTGCTCGTAGAATTTATTAGCTTACTTCCCTCAATTTCATTCAGGATAATTTTTGCAACTTCTTCCTGCTCATCGTACCCTCTCACTCGCTGTATACGTATGTCAAATGCTTCCTTTCTTCCTTTTAGTGCCTCAAGAGACAGGGCAGCAGCTTTTAGAGAGGTTTTTACAAGATAAAATGCTCTTCTTAAAAGCAGCGCGGATATACCCGACTCCACTGCTGTACCATTTATCAACGCTAATCCTTCTTTTGCTTTTAAATTTTCAAGCGGAACAAACCCTACTTTACCTGAAACATCTTTAAAATCCCTGACGCCATTTTCATAAAAAACTTTACCCTTTCCCAATAGTAGTAGCGAGATATGTGCAAGCGGAGCAAGGTCACCAGATGCGCCTACGGAACCGAAAGAAGGGACATAAGGATAAATCTTTTTATTTAAAAGCTCAAGCAGTTTTTCTATTACAACACGGCGCACTCCGGAATAACCCTTTGCCAAGGAATTTGCACGGACAATAATGCCTGCCCTTACATCTTCTTCGGAGAGCGGCTCTCCCATACCTGATGCATGACTCATAAGTAAATTCTCTTGCAGTTTTTCCACGTCCTCTTTGGGTATCACATAATCAACAAG
>JALTHX010000277.1:1083-1990 GCA_027076005.1 Caldisericaceae bacterium | reverse complement strand
ATTACGACTTCATCTTTATAGACACCCCGCCGTCCGAAAGCTATCTAAGCGTTGCAGCACTCACTTATGTGCAGTACGTAATTATTCCCCTGCAGGCACACTTCCTCGCAATGCAGGCACTTACCCAAGCTATGGAAGATATAGAACACGTGAGAAACGGACTGAACCCGGGCATAAAAATTAAAGGCATCCTTTTCACAATGGTTAATCCCAGGACAAACATTGCAAAAACAGTTATGCAGGAAGTGAGAGAGCAGTACGGAGATTTGGTGTTCCCTATTGAAATCACGTTCAGCATCAGGCACGTTGAAGCAACGCTTGCAGGCATTCCGATTGTACTGTTTGACCCGAACCACTCAGGAAGCGAAGCATACAGAAAACTCGCAGAGGTGATTTTGAATGGATAAAAAGAAAATTCAAGAACTGATGAAAAAGAGGAACCCTATGAGAGAGGTTGTGAAACCGGTAGACTTTTTTGAAGAAGGAAAGAATAAAGCCAGCAAACCAGTAAACCAGCAAACCAGTAAGCCCCTCAAAAAACCTGAAAAGAAGCAGGAAAGAGTGCTAATTAAGTACACCACATATTTGCCTGAAGGCTTAATAACAAAGATCAAGATGCAGGCGGTACTTCAAAAGAAAAAAGGATACCAGATTATAATAGAAGCATTAGAAAAGTTTTTTGGTAAGTAATTTGCACTAATCTGTTCTCTTACAAAAGTGGAAAATTTTCTTTTCCACTTTCTTTCCATTTTGTATTTGACCTCCTCCTCTTCGTAAACGAAGAGGATTCCCGTTAGCTATACAGCCTCAGGGAGCGGTAATGCCTCACGGCTTCCAGCTGGTTCCTGCTTCAGCGTATGCATTGCATACTCGACAGGCGTAACTTCCCGCAAGCCCTGCGGTACGT
>JALTHX010000277.1:0-1073 GCA_027076005.1 Caldisericaceae bacterium | reverse complement strand
CCATTCTTCAGGGAGGTGGATTACTGGAGGGAGGCGATAAGGCAAAAAGATATGTTTTACTATTACCTTGTGCGTTGATACAGAACTGTAAACCAACTCACCTCTGCGCACTATGTTGGGCTTGCAAAACAGATTAAGCCTTTTTCTTCCTTCTTTGCTTTCTTATATCTCTTTGGTACCTCTCTTACTACTGTCCTCCTTTCTTTTAAACTCAAACTCATAAAACACCTCTCTGACAAATATCCAAAATTTCATTTAATCTCACTTTATTCTGCATCCTTTATTCTATAATTTTTGAATAGATTTTTGATGAGGCAATTCGACCTATTAAATTAGACGGTGCTATTTTTAATGATAAAACTGGTTTGGGGTATACAAAAGATTTTGGATCGAAAGAAAACAGGACGATATACAGGTATCCCTGGCTAAAGAAGCGTATTGTGCAGGAGAAGAAAAAAATTAGAAAGCAAAGTTGCAAAACTGTGAAAATATAGGATAATAAAAACGATGATGAAATATTATTTGCAAAGGAGTAAAAGTTGTAAAAGAATTATAAGGAGAATAGTGATACCAAAAAGAATTCCTTTGGGATAGGAGAGCAAAATGAAAGATTTAGAAGAATTTAAAAACGATCTCAAAGTTCTGTACGGATTTGTACAGAAAGGATTAACAGTCAAGGATATACCAAATGCTAAAAAAGGCTTAAAAACTCAAGATCTACAAAATTATTTGAGTTTTCTCCCACAAAGCAAGCCAGAAACGCTTATTTCTGAATACATTATAGAGCCACTTTTAGATATATTGGGTATCTCTACTAGTCCACAGACTTCGATACACCAGGGCAAGCGAAAGGGATGGGTAGATTATGAAATTAAGACGAGGACACATCCTGTTGGACTCGAAGTAAAACCGATGTTTACTCTGTCTTTTAATAAAACCTCTATTGAAGCAAAATCTTTAGAAGACAGGTTTAATGACTTAAAACAAGAGTTTGTTAATAATAAGACGAATCAGATAATACAGTATCTTGATAAGTATGCCTACGTGATATTTACAAATGCAGTTGATGTTAT
>JALTHX010000276.1:0-6159 GCA_027076005.1 Caldisericaceae bacterium | reverse complement strand
TTTTTGCTTTTATCGGTGATAGTGTTTATATACCCGTTCAGTGTATTCGCTATTATTCCCCGCTCGCCGTCCAGCGGCAATTCTTTAATGTACTCCGCAACCTTTATGCAGTCGTCAAGTGGAAGAGAATTTATGCTGTGCGCCCTCATAAGCCACTTTAACCCCTCGGGCTGGCTCCCCGTATTAAAGTACATTGTTCCAAGTGTATAATAATATTTAAATGCAATTTTTGTTTCTCCGGCTTTATTATGAATTTCCTCTGTTATAACTTTAAGAAGTCTTTGATCATCCTTCACGACCGGGTATATTTTTTGTGCAAATTCAGTAAAAAGCCCTGGTTTATCCTTTAGCTTGATAAAATATTCCACTGCAGTTTCTTTATCCAAGCTTTCCAAGGCCGCATCAAAAATTTCTTTGCTAACGTTCGTGTTATCTTTGCTCAAAGTTTCCAGTTTACGCAATGCAACAAGCTTGCTGTTCCCTGTGCAGTTATCTGCAACAAGCCTTAATGTGAACATTTCATCTTCTTTTCGGTTATTCTTTTCGTAAAGCCTGATAAGATTATCATAGATATCTTTTCTATCAGGATGGATTAAGAGAAGCTTATGATACAGATACTCCGCTTCAACGTAATTTAGTGTTTCATAGCGCTTTGCCAGGGAAAGTAACTTTTCAAACCCGTCCTCCTTATCGGTCAAAATCTTCTTAAGGGCTTCCATATAAACAGAATCCTTAAACACAGCGAGTTGCAAATAGTTTTCCTCGTTTTTTAGGGGTTTTTTAGCGGGTGCTTCTTCAGCTTTATTTAAGCCTTTACTACTTTTTGGCGGTTCTTCTTTCTTAGAAGCTTTGCCACTTTCTTTAACATTTATATTTTTTTTTCTAAAAGCCTCTTGCGTACTCTTAGTTTCCTTGAGCAATTTCGAGTTCTTTACTGACAGCGGGCCGGTAAGCACTTTTCCACCGAAATTCTCTTCGGTTTCTTCTTCAACTTCCGGCGTTTCATTTAATTCCCCTGAGGCTTGTATTTCAGAAATCCTCTTTTTTGCAAGTGCATTATCGGGATCAATGGAAAGAAGAGCATTATAATAATCGTAGGCTTCCTTAAATTTATGAAGCTTCATAAGTATTTCACCGGATAGTTCTATAAATTTTGGTTCTGCCCCAACATCCGAAATAGCATTTTTAAGTACGGAAAGTGCTTTTTCTAAGTCGCCATTACTTATGTTGAATTCAACTTCCTTTAAAATAACATCTCTGTTTTCCCTGTATTGGGAAAGGAGGTCATCTAAAATACCTTTCGCTTCATCTTTTTTATTGAGCGCAATTTTCTCGCTTACGAGAAGGAGGCTAAAGTTTATTGCCTCTTCTTCCCTGCCAAGTTCAAAAAGTAACGGGATAACTTTTTCATATAGCCTTTCATATAAATTATGCTCAGAAACGTTTTGCGCATTGTATGATCCAAGAAGATTAAGGTAAACAGAAAGTGATTTTTCTTTATCGCCGTCCTCGTAAAAGCGGTCTCCTGTTTCAATAGCAACCCTTAAGGCATTTTCAAAATCTCCTCTACGTACATAGGTTTCAATTGTTTTTCCGTAATCCCTTTTGCCAAAGAGTGCGCTCATATCTCTCATCTCCCTTTTTAGAGTTTATTATACAACTTTTAATCGAAATTTTCAACAGAACAAAATTTCTGAATTTCATCAATATAGCACCTTACTTCTTCTTCCATCAACCTATCATAAAAAATGGTCAATTTTCCTTCTCCTCCGAGAGAAACAGCAACTACACCGGTGTCTTCAAGCAACGCTTGCATAAAATAAGTGCATCTTCTGCTTACCTTTATTTCTTTTATTACTCCCCTGTTTTTGATTTTACCCTCCATAATACTTTTCAATATTTCTGTTATGTTCTTCAAGTGTCTTCGCGAACACTGCTTCCCCGTCAGGTTTTGTAAGGAAATAGTAATAATCGGTTTTTGGGGCATTTATAACGGAAAGTAAAGATTGCAATCCGGGATTACATATAGGTCCCGGTGGTAAACCTTTATATTTATAGGTGTTATATGGTGAATCCAACGCAAGGTCTTTTTCAGAAAGCCAGGATTTTTTATCCTTTAGTACATAATTTATCGTAGCGTCGGACTGAAGCGGCATCCCTACTTTGAGCCTGTTTAGGAAAACACTCGCAATAAAAGGCCTGTCCTTATCCAGCTTTGCCTCTTTCTCTACGATAGATGCAAGTATAACAGCTTCTCTCTCAGTAAACCCTTTTTCTTTTACTTTTTTTGAAAAATTTTTCGGAAGAACTTCATTAAAGCGCCTTTTCATAGTTTGTATGATTTTATCGGCACTTTCATCTTTTACAAAAAAATACGTATCAGGAAACAAATATCCCTCAGAAGGCAAAGCTTTTTTTACAAAGGCGTCTTCTCCACTTATAACACCTGTTTCATACAATTTCTGTGCAATATCCCGCACAGTAAATCCCTCAGGGATTGTTACTTTTACCTGCTTGGAAAACGTGCCTTTTTTAAGAAGATTTATAATATCAAAAACAGAGTTTATATTCCTAACATTGTATTCTCCGCTTTTTAATTCCTTTTCCGATTTGTCAATCCGGACAATAAGCACAAAGCCAATCGGATCAATTATCAAATGGTTCTCTTTAAGAGTTTTTGCAATAGATAACGCCGTGGAATTTTTATCTATCGTAAATACGGCATTGTGAATGCCCGTAACAAGCGAAGGGTAAATTTCAAAAGCTGCAAAGCATAGCAAAATTAAAGCTAATATTATTAGCCGTATTAAGAATCTTTTCGTTCCTTCCTCCTCAAATAGCTTAAATAGCTTTGAAGGATGAGTACCGCTTCTGCCGCATCCTTTATCTTCCGCTCCCTCCGCGAATTCACTCCTGCCTTAAGAAACCCCCTGTGGGCAATAACGCTTGTGAACCTTTCATCCCACAAGACAATCTCCACTCCGCTGAGGTGCTTTCTCAATTCCTCCGTAAATTGCAAGACTTTCTCTGCTTGTGCGCCTACTTCGCCACGCAGTGTTTTTGGGAGGCCTATTATAAGAACATTTGAATTATGAGTATTGAGTATCTCTTTTACCGTTTCAAACTCATTGCCGTTGCACTTTATTATATCAATCGGGTTAGCTGTAATGCCAAGCGGATCTGATACGGCAACTCCTATATGCCTTGTACCAACATCAAGCGCCACAAAGACTTTATTTCGTTCCATAACTTATTATAGAACCTCTGTTAGCGTTTCAAAATCTATTTTACTTTTTCCGCTTCCCTGAGCAATGCGGTCGTTTCCGCCTCCCTTGAATCCCTTGCCTACTTTATAAAACAGTTCTTTTGCAGAAATATCTTCATCGGAAAGCCTTCCTACGAGCAGAAAAACATTTCTGTTTGCCCCTCCGGTAAGGATTGCCACACCTTTTTTCTTTTCTTTTTTTATAATATCGTATGCTTTTCTTAAATCTCCCAAAGATGCCCCTTCTATTCCCTTGAAATAATAATCAGTGCCGTCCTTTATTACCGCATCAAGATTTTTAATCTCTTTCTTAATAATTTCAAGCTTTAAATTTTCAGATTGCTTTTTTGCATCTTTCAATTCCTCCACAAGATTCTTGGCACGCAATTCCACTGATTCTCTGTTTGTGCCGAGCACCTTTGCCGTATCATTCAAAAGAAGCCTAATTTCTGCGATTTTGTCGTAGGCCCTCTTGCCGGAAATCCCTTCAATCCTCCTTATACCCGACGCCACGCTTCTAAATGACTCCAAAAGTATAACCCCTATTTCCGCTGTGTTTGAAATATGCGTTCCTCCGCAGAATTCTTTACTTATCCCCGGAATTTCTACCACACGCACTATATCCCCGTATTTTTCTTCAAAGAACGCAAGAGCTCCGGACTTTCTTGCCTCTTCTATCGGCATCTCTTTTACAATAACAGGAGTTCCGCTAATAACAATATCATTCATTTTTCTTTCCAATTCAATAAGTTGTTTCTCGCTAATCTTGCCGTTAAAATTAAAATCAAAGTGAAATTCGTCCGGGTGGACTGCGGAACCCTGCTGGGAAATCTGCGAGTTAAACTCCTTCCTCAATACAGCTTGCAGAATATGCGTTGAAGTATGCGCACGCATTATTGCTTCCCTTCTCTCCTTATCAACCTCGACACGCACGGAATCATTAACAGAGACAACTCCTTCCTTCACAATACCGATATGAAGGATAAGTCCCTGCACAGGAGTTTGTGTATCCTCCACCTCAAAAACAAAATTATCATTTTTTATAATGCCCGTATCCCCGCTCTGCCCTCCTTTTTCAGCATAAAAAGCAGTAGTGTCAAGTATTAAAGCAATTCTTTCTCCTTTTTCTCCGCTTGCCTTTTCTCCGTTCTCTCCTAATATTCCTTTAACGGTTGCAGTGGTTGAAAGTTGATTGTACCCTACAAATTCGGTTTGCCCGGTTTTATCCTTAAGTTTCACAAGAGCAACCCTTGCGGTAAAACTTTCCCCTCCTTTAAACGCTTTCCTTGCGCGTTCCCTCTGCTCGTTAAGCAAAACATCAAACTTTTCCATATTCAAACGGAGGTTATAGCTCCTTAAAAGCGATTCGGTAAGTTCAAGAGGGAAGCCCATTGTATCATAAAGGTAAAAAGCAGACTCTGCTGGAAATTCTTTTTTGTTTTCTTTTTTGAGTTTTTCGTAAATATCATCAAAGTATGCAAATCCGTTGTTCAGCGTATTTACAAAACGTTCCTCTTCAGCCTTTAAGTTATAAACTATTTTATCTTTGTTTTCGGTAAGCTCGGGATAGAATTCACCCATAAGATTTATAACTACCGGGACAAGTTTGTATAAAAACGCTTCTTTTAGGCCTATTGCCCTGCCGAAAAGCGCACTTCTACGAATAAGCCTTCTCAAAACATAGCCTCTCTTCTCGTTACTCGGGACAAGGCCGTCCGCTATAAGAAAGGAAATAGCTCTGATATGGTCTGAAATTGCACGGAAAGAACGGTCTTTTATCGGGTCTGTTTGGTATTTATCTCCGCTAAGTTTTTCTATTTCGAATATAATTGGCATAAAAAGGTCGGTTTCAAAATCAGTTTCTACTCCTTCAAGAATGCTTGTAATTCTTTCAAGCCCCATGCCGGTGTCAATATTCTTGCGTGGAAGCGGCTCTAATCGTCCGTCGGGCTGCCTGTCGTACTGCGTAAAAACGAGATTCCAGAACTCTAAAAAACGTTCTCCTTCGTCTCCGGGAAGTTGTTTTTCTTCATCAGGAGTTTTTGCACCCCTGTCGTAGTAAATTTCGGAGCAGGGGCCACAAGGGCCAACAGGGCCCATTGTCCAGAAGTTGTCATCTTCCCCTAATGGGACGATGCGCTCCTCCGGAATTCCAACTTTTTTCCAGATTTCCTTTGATTCCTCGTCATCCTTATATATTGTTATCCAGAGCTTCTCTTTGGGAAGATGCAGCACTTTGGTAACAAATTCGTATGACCACGGAATTGCTTCTTCCTTAAAGTAATCGCCAATGGAAAAATTGCCGAGCATTTCAAAAAAGGTATGATGCCTTGTTGTGTATCCTACATTATCAATATCATTAGTCCGCAAACATTTCTGCACAGTCGTAATCCTCCGGCGAGGCGGCTCTTCTTCTCCGAGGTAATATGCCTTTAAAGGCACCATCCCTGCCGCAGTAAACAGAAGCGTCGGATCCTTAGGTACAAGAGAGGAACTTCTCAACCGGAGATGCCCTTTATCTTCAAAAAATTTCAAAAAACTTTCTCTTATCTCTTTACTGCTCATTAACCCACCTTCCCTTTTTATAATAATTCTAACGTGAGACAGTTTTTTGTCAATGGAAAGGTATTTTAAAATAAAGAAAACGGGTTTTTAGCTGCTTTTTTAAATCTGTGTTTTCCTAATCAAATATATGCATAAGTTCAGAAACATATGAGACTCTTGTAAATGTGATATACTGGACAAAAG
Source organism: Caldisericaceae bacterium (assembly GCA_027076005.1). GTDB lineage: Bacteria > Caldisericota > Caldisericia > Caldisericales > Caldisericaceae > S016-85. Next base: position 146 of record JALTHX010000276.1, on the reverse strand, counting down.
AGTAAATGAAAGCTAACACATATACAGGAGGTTAAAGAGTATGTTTAATGATGATTACCGGTATGTATATGAAAGAAGAAAAACAAAAGGAAACAGTATTAGCAAAACAAACAATATGTTAAAAGGAAAAGTATTGCCTCTATCTG
>JALTHX010000275.1:0-6204 GCA_027076005.1 Caldisericaceae bacterium | reverse complement strand
CTTATATAAAACAAAACCTTGGAAATAATTATTATATTATTGTCGGTAAGGACTGGTCTTTAGTGGAACAGCATACTTTTTCCTCTTATTGCTTTGTTCCGTTTCCCGCGGGTTTTCAAGGTAGTAAACGATTTTCACAGGTACAGCTGATGAAACAGATATATTATAAAAACACCGTTATAGCCCCAAAAATTGCAATTGAATACAGACCTGACAAAAATGGTGTAGTAATTATGAAAAACATATCCAAGGCAAACGGTTCGGTTATTTCTGACAGCAATATAATTAATGCTCGAAAATCCATACCTGCTATAGCTATAAATTTGTCACTATTGTTTGCAAAAGGTTTTCTGCCACTTTCAAGAATTTATGGATTTTTTGAAGTTCAACCCATCTATCTTTTTTACAACGGTTCTGAGCATAAAGAAAACCCTTGCGTAGTTGGCGGAGGTGTAAATATAAATCTACCCTTTAATGTTTCAATAGCATCGGAGTATATCCACGCAATAGGTATGGTAGGTGTATCGGGTATTATGGGTAATAATTTCAAGACCTACTCATACGTTTATCATAATGGTAAACTGATTAAGAGAAGTTCAGATGCTTTCAATATTGAAGCAAAACTGCGTCTATCTAAAAACTTTGCTGTATCCGCCGGCTTAGATTCTGTTTCGTTTTCAAATATGAATTACTCAGACTCATTTTTTTTAAAAAACGAGGTAAAAAAAGTAGCAACTGCATTCACAATGATCAATTATAGATTGACAAGGGTTAGTAAGATATTTGCTGAATTCAAAAATATCAAAACAAAATATTCTATTGGGAATGGAAATTTTGAAGAAGCAATAGGGAAGCAATATTGGATTGGTTACAGATATTTCTTTTAAAAAGGAGAAAGATAGAAATGAAACGTATATTAATTTTATTTGTATTTGTATTTTTTTTAGTCCACGGTATTGCCTATAGTTCACAGAACGGTCAAACAAGCAGCCGCAACATAAAACCCGCCGCAAATACTCTGAACACCGGTAAACGATATGCCGTATTGTTTCCCATGGCGCTTCCGTTTTTATTTATCATAAATGCTCAAAACGGCATAGTAGGATACCCCGGCTTTGGCATAAAGGCTATTCCTTATTTTTCTGGAAACCTCATATTGGAAAAAGAGCCGAATTTTGTTAAGAAAACAGTAGATATAGGATACCCTATGGAACCTAATATAGAGATGATAATGAAACTTCACCCAAATTTTGTTATTAATAGCAATTTCGCAAGAGTTACAAACAAAAGAATAGAACATTTCGGCATCCCCGTGATAACATTTTCAGGAGGTTTCGGCACAATTGAGCAATTAATTAAAAACGTTGCCAAAATAGGAATATACACAAATCATACAAAGCAAGCAGAAAAATATGTAAAATATTATAAAAATATTATATCTTACGTTTACAAACTATTAAATAAAACTCAAACAAAGCGTCCAACTGTCTTATATCTAAGCTATGAAGGTCCGCACGGCAACAAGCTTACCTCAGGAGGCAGGTTTAATACTTTAGTAAATGATATTATCCAAAAAGCCGGTTGTATTAACGTCTCGAGTAAAGTACCAGGAATGTTCGGTTTGATTTCTACAGAAGATATAATTAAATGGAACCCAGACTACATAATAATAGGAGCTGGAGGAAGTGCAGAAAGTATTTATAAAAATAAACTGCTGAAATATACAAATGCAGTAAAAAATAAGAAAGTTTTTAAAGTTCCAACTGATGGAAATGCAAAATACTCAAATTGGTATGCACCTGAAAAATCATCATTAGGGCTTTTATGGACAGCAAAGGTTACTCATCCTAAGGTTTTCAAATCTTTTGATTTAAGACAGGCTGCTGCTTTTTATTATAAAACTTTCTGGGGATTGGACTTCAGTAATCTACAAATTAAAGGCTTTCTGCCGTGATTAGATATTTTATTTTAGGTTTATTATTTATTATAATATTTCTACTTTCATTATCAATAGGAGCTTATTACATTCCGTTTAAAGTTGTATTGAAAGTAATCTTCGGTGTATGTCCTCAAAATTTAGACAAGACTGTCATCCTCAATATCAGATTGCCGAGGATTCTATTTGCCGTACTAGTAGGCAGCGGCCTGAGTGTTGCGGGGGCATCTTATCAAAGTATCTTTAAGAATCCATTGGTATCACCTGATATATTGGGTGTTGCCAACGGAGCGGCCTTTGGGGCAGTTGTTGCTATACTTCTCAATATAAATTTTTACGGTTTAGAGGCGATCTCTTTTACGTTTGGAATACTGGCTGTTATTTTAGCATTTTTAATGGCTAAAAATCGTATAAATGCGTCTATTTTAGGGTTAGTCATTTCTGGAATTGTCGTCGGTGCTCTTTTCACCTCTCTGATTGGTATTGCAAAGTACTTTGCCGATACAAACAACCAACTGCCTCAGATAGTCTTCTGGATACTTGGAAGCTTTTCTTTTGTAACTTGGAATATCTGGCCCACTATGATAGTGATTTTTGTATGTATCTTAATAATCTACCTTATGAGATGGCATCTGAATGTATCTTCTTTAAGTGATGAGGATGCAATAGCTTTGGGAGTCAATATCAGACTAACAAGAATGACAATAATTACGCTATCGACAATTATCACTGCTGCGAGCGTCAGTATTGTGGGCATAGTAGGCTGGATAGGGCTTATTGTGCCTCATTTGGCGAGATTGATAACCGGAAGCGACAATGTAAAAGTTATACCGCTTACAATAGTTATAGGAGGAATTTTTCTTTTACTTTCAGATGACATTGCCAGAAATTTAATTTCCGGCGAGCTGCCGATAGGCATAATAACATCACTTGCCGGGGCTCCGCTTTTCGCCTACATTTATAGAACAAGGATAGAAGCTCATGAGTAGATTAAGCGTTAAAAACGCATATTTTAACTACAGCGGCAAACCTATACTGGAAAACATTAATTTAGATGTATACAAAGGAGAAATATTAACCATATTAGGACCAAACGGTTCGGGGAAAACAACTTTAATAAAATGCATTGTAGGTTTATTAAATTCAGATAGGGGAGAAATAAAACTTGACGGCATTCCCATAAACAATCTTTCCATAAGAGACAGAGCAAAAATAATTTCATATTTACCCCAAGAGAACAGTCTGCATTTCCCTTTTTCGGTTTTCAACGTGGTATTAATGGGGAGAACACCTTATGTAGGGATATTAAAGAAACCCATGCCTTATGATATTGAAGTAGCTTGGATGTCCATAGATATTTTAGATATAAGAAATTTAGCTGAAAAAACATTTATATCGTTGAGCGGAGGAGAGAAAAAACTCGTTATGATAGCCAGAACTTTAGCTCAGGGCACAAAGATTTTGATCTTGGATGAGCCTACAAATCACTTGGATTTTAAAAATCAGTTCATTATACTAAATAAAATTAAATATATAGCCAAACAAAAAAATATATGTGTTGTAATGAGCCTTCACGATCCTAATTTGGCCAGAATTTTTTCGGACAAGGTACTAATGATAAAAAATGGCAAGGCAGCAGCCTATGGAATGGCTAAAGATATTATAACTGAAAAAAACTTAAACAATGTTTACGATATAGAAATAGACGTTTACCAGTCCAATAAGGCGTTTATGGCAGTACCTCATCTAAATGGAAATAGCTATGGGGAAGAAATTGACAGAGTTTGAATATATAGCGGAGAATATATTTAAACCAATATACCCCGTTATTGCAAATGAAATTGTCAAAATTACAAAGATAAACGAAGGCGTGTGCTTAGATATAGGCTCGGGAACGGCTGCTTTATCACGCTCTTTAGCCAAGCTGACTCATCTTGATATTATTGCTATTGATTCTTCTCAAAATGCATGCAGATTGAGTAAATACTATGTAACTTTAGAAAAGCTACCTATTGAAGTAGTTGCCGGAAGGGTTAAAAACCTTCCAATAAAATCATCATCAATTGATCTGGTGATAAGCAGAGGATCAATTTTTTTCTGGAGTGATTTAAACATAGCATTCAGCGAGATTTATAGGGGCTTAAGAACGGGCGGTGCTGCGTATATCGGCGGCGGTTTTGGAAATAGAGCACTCAAAGAGCATGTAGAACGAAGGATGAAGACAATAAAACCTTCTTGGCATTCTGAAAATAACAAAAGGATTGCAGAATTAAATCTGCACAAACTGGATGAAACCATGAGAACCCTAAAGATATATAATTATAATTTTATAAATGACGATACAGGAATTTGGATTTTAATAAAGAAGGAGGGAATTGATGGTTATTGAAAATCTAAAAAAGAGATTTTACGAGGTTGTTAAAAAACATAAGCTTTTAGAAGATGATATTAATATTAAAATGAGACTGTTAAAGCCGCATGAAGCTATAGGATATCCAACAAGAGATGATTATCCTTTATTGAAAGGAAAGGAAGTAATGATCGAGGCAGCATTTAGGGATGCAAAGGGGCAAGCCTTCACGGATGAGCCTTCCGATTTTTCTGGAACAATTAAAGATATTACTAACTTGAAATTAAATTCAAATAGAAGCAGAGCGGTGTTCATTGCATCGGTAAATGCTGTTTTACGGCATTTGCAGATTGTTAAAAACACCGTTCACTGCAAGGATAAAGAACCTGAGGAATGTGCCCTGGAGATTTCAAAAACATTGTTGGAAAAATATAATGTGGATCTGTCTATAGGTTTGATAGGACTTCAACCGGCAATCGCAGAAGAATTGATAAAAAACTTCTCTTCTAAAAACATCAGAATAGCCGATCTGGATAAAAATAATATTGGGAAAGATTTTAATGGCGTTGTAATTGAAGATGGAAGCAAGCATCAAAATGACATAATTTCAAACTCATCTTTGGTGCTTGCAACAGGCTCAACCATTGTAAACAACAGTATAGACGATATTATAGAAGTATCATATCAAAATAAAAAAACGTTAATTTTCTTTGGCGTTACAATTGCCGGCCCTGCTGAGCTATTAGGATTAAACAGACTCTGCTTTAAATCTCACGAGGTTTAAAATGCGCTGCAATATATGTGAATTAAAGTGCAATATTGAAAAAAACCAAAGCGGCAGATGCAATATGTACAAGTGTGAGAATAATAAAATTGTGGAGAAATTTCCAGACAGCTATCTTTTCGCCTTTCCCATATCAATAGAGACGCAGCCCATGCTGCATTTTTATCCCGGGCATAAATTCCTGCAAGTCAGTTCTATTGGCTGCAACTTCAAATGCACGGGATGCATATCTGAAGTATTTACAAAAAATACTGAAAATTTATCAAATATACTAAAGAAATTGGAACCGGAACAAATCATAAAGAAAGCAATCAAAGAAAAATGCACAGGAATCACATTTGGAATTAACGACCCTATAGCCTCCTACTACACATTTAAAAACCTCACACAGAAGGCAAAGGAAAACGGTCTTCTTGTAGGTTTTTCCAGCAATTTATATTTCACAAAAAATGCACTATTGGAATTATTGCCGCTTATAGACTTTGTTAATGTCGGAGTTAAGGGATTTTCCGATAAAATCTACAAAGAGATATGCAAGGTTCCTTCTTCTTCATTTGTCTTTAGAAATATAGAAATACTAAAAAAACACAACGTTCACATTGAGGTATCGATCCCCTACATAAAAACAAAAGAAAAAGAGATAATTGACACTGCAAAATTCTTAAGCAATTTATCAAAAGATATACCGCTGCAGATAATGAGATTTATACCTGTGGGAGAGGCAGACATAGATTTGGAGCCGACTATAAAAGAAAGTGAAAACTTAACAAGTAAACTCAGCAGATACCTGAATTTTGTATATTTGTTCAATTCCCCGGGCACTCAATACTTAAACACAAACACCAAAGATATTGAAATAAAAAGAGAATTCTATGGACCAATGGGAGCGCATATCACAAATTACAGTATTAAAACGAAAACTCTGAAACCCATAGGCAATATTGATAGAACAAATTTTGAAGAACCCGGTTTTTTCGGCGGATATAGGATAACAAGGGCAGTGGAAATGGTTATGGGTATTTTAAATGCATTGGGAATGAAAGATACAGAAAAGATAAAGACTTTATTAGGGAAAATATTAGATGAGAAAAATCATTTTATGCCGGATTTTCATGATAAGTTAGACTCAATTGA
>JALTHX010000274.1:0-2011 GCA_027076005.1 Caldisericaceae bacterium | reverse complement strand
TGTATTCAATACCCCCGATGTGGTTAAAGCCGGAGGATTAGACGTTTTAAAAATACTGGGAGAGCCAAAGGATATTATATACCAGACAAAAGAAAGGCTGTTTGCGGAATGAAAAAATATAAGATATTTGTAAGCGGCGTTCAGGAAGAACTAGGCTCGGAGCGGCGGGCGGTTAAAGATTTTATTAAAAGCGATGCCCTTTTATCAGAATATTTCAATGTTTTTTTATTTGAAGATGCGCCGGCAAGAGGCAAACCGGCTCAGGCACATTGGAGATGATTAAGCAATGCCGCAAACAGGGCACTCCAGAGCCGGAATTTATTACTATGCGCAATGTGGAATTTAGGGCAATTTTGCCCCGGGATATATTTACCGAGTCTACTCTTACAAATATGGGATTGAATGAACGTCAGTTGAAAGCAGTAAAACTTGTTAAAGAAAAGGGAGATATAACAAACAAAGAATATCAAGAAATTTGCAATACTTCTGAAAGGACATCTACAAGAGATTTAGCCAGTCTTGTTTTTAAGGATATTTTTGAACAAGTAGGCAGAACCGGCAAAGGGACAAAGTATATTTTAAGACGCCGCAAAGACGCCAAAAGGGAAAAAGGGGCGCCCCAGAGAAAGTTTAGGAAGATGTTCAAAGTAACAAATAAGACGGCATCTACTGACTTGAATATGTTTATTAAAGCCGGGATGATACAAACAAAGGGCAGAGGGCGAAGTGTGGAATACTTGGCCAAATGATGACTACACGATTATCGTTAAAATTACACGATTGATTACACGATTTGTTTTTACATGATTAATAAGATTTTTACACGATGCGTTACACGGTTACTTAATTAGCAGAAATATAACGCGTAAGATAAAAGCGGGATAAGATTTATGTCAGTAAGTTCAAAAATTGAACTTACGCGTAGGATTGCAAAATGGACGGTAATGGTAAAACCACTGCCTTAAATACGTTATCTTTACTCCCCAAAAACTGGCGATGGGTGAAGTTGGGGGAGGTGTGTGAATTTACATATGGTTCAGGTTTACCAAAACATAATAGAATAAGCGGTTCTGTCCCTGTATTTGGGTCAAACGGTATTATTGGTTATCATAGTGATGCTATCACTCAAGGCCGAACAATTATAATTGGCCGTAAGGGTTCGATTGGGGAGGTGAATCTCTCAGAATTTTCATGTTGGCCTATTGATACAACTTATTATATCGATTCTTCTAAAACACGATGTGATTTAATCTGGTTATATTGGTTACTGAAATGGCTAAAACTAAATTTACTTAATAAAGCAACAGGAGTCCCTGGGCTGAACAGAGAAGATGTTTATAGCCAGTTAGTTCCCTTGCCTCCGATAGAAGAACAGCGCCGCATTGCTGCAAAAATTCAGGAATTGATGCAAGAGGTAAAACGTGCTCAAGAGTCTTGCGAAAAACAATTAGAAGCGGCAAAAGCTTTCCCTTCCGCCTACCTGCGCGAGGTCTTTGAAAGCGAAGATGCAAAGAGGTGGGAGAAGAAGAGATTAGGGGAGATAGCTAATTATATCAATGGTAGAGCGTTTAAACCGGAAGAATGGAGACAATCTGGCCTTCCAATTATAAGGATACAAAATTTAAATAACCCGAATGCGCCGTTCAATTATTATAATGGCAAGATAGAAGAACGATATAAAGTTAGGAAAGGTGATTTACTCATTTCTTGGTCTGCTTCACTTGGTGCATATCTTTGGACATATGGTGATGCAGTTTTAAATCAACATATTTTTAGGGTGGAAGAATATTCTGGATTAGTAGTCAAAAATTTTCTTTATTATGTAGTTAATTATGTAATGACAGAAGTTAAAGAAAGAATACATGGTGCGACAATGCGGCATGTTACAAAACCAGAATTTGAAACAGTTTTCGTTCCTATACCCCCTCTTTTTACTCAGCGCCGCATCGCTTCTTATCTCAAACAAAAAATGGCAGATGTTGAAAAATTACGAACAGATATTGAAAAACAA
>JALTHX010000273.1:0-2026 GCA_027076005.1 Caldisericaceae bacterium | reverse complement strand
CCATTCTGCCAATCCACTTGAGAGCTGGGGGTAAACCCAGAGCCATAGATATACAAGTATTGAAAAGAATCAGATGCTGTTAAGTTAGGTGGGTCAAAATAACTAATTGAAGGAGTCGGGACTGGCTGCTCTTTAGTTACTGTGATATCTCTTGTGTTATTTACGCCGGATTCTGCAGGAATATTGCATTCCCAATTCGTACCTACTTCGTATGCACAGAAAAAATGATACTTGCCGAGCTTTTTCAGTGTCACAGACCCACGATATGTGTGTAATTCTCCAGGACCAAGAGTAACCCCCGTCTCCCAGGTAAAATCAGCCACCTTGTTGTCGCAATCTCGGCCACCTATAGTCAAAACATCAAACCTTATCGCCGATGAGCCTTCATTTTTGATGTTGAAATGAGCAGTGATGGTGTCTCCCACGTGATATGGCCCCGACTGATCTAGAGTCAGGCCAGAAACAATAACGGGTTTTGCCTGATTATTACTTCCACAAAGTGACGCTCCTTCCGATATGCTATTTATCACCGATGCAGATACATTAATCACATCGTCCCAGTGATATCCATGCGAATTAAAGCAGTTCTCATCATTTATCCATCTTCTTTTGCCATTTTCTATAACATATACTTTATCCTTATCAGACCCTGCACAGCCTGCACCTGCACAGCGCAAAAGGACATGCAGATCACCATGATTCTTTTTAGGATGTATGTATCCCAAGTTAAAAAAACTTTTCTCATACCTTCTTACTCTTACACTGTCGTTAGTGTTCCCATAATCAAAGTCGCTACATTTATAAGTACAGTTTTCTTCCAAGACCTTTACATAAGTCCCGTCAAATGCTATCACATAGGCTACATGTGGATAAGATGAATTTACACCTATTGTCCCCACAGCAGGATTTGAGTCTACAGTATACCCATTGTCTTTTGCTTTTTTAGCCCACTTGGAGGCGCCACAACTCCACGGCAAATTATCATCCCAATACATATGCGCCATTTCCCAGGCCCACCAAACGCAATTCCCATCGCAAACAGTATTGTCATTTGTTTTATCATTATCACAGCACCAACATTGATTCTTTTGATCTATATAGGGATGAAAAGCTCCCTTTTGATCAACATATCCTCCACATTGGTGCCAATTTTTACCAGCAGGAGGAAATCCAAACACTTCCCCTGGATACATCAAAGCCGCTAAACTGAAAAAGAACACCACCGTGGTAATTTTTTCCATAAAATACCTCATAGCTATCTTCCTCTCCTATGTGGTTTTAATTTGAAATCTTGTTAACGCAACCAAAGATATAAACTTGGGGACAGACAAATACATAATCGACTTGTCCCTAATTTCCTTTACGTTTTTTGCGTATTTTGCGCTCTTTGCGCCTATATCATGTATATCATTGCCTGCTCGGTCCATATTCTATCTTTGGGCTTTCAGCTCGTAGGTTGGGTTGAGGAACGAAACCCAACATTTTAACCTGATTCTATAAAATCTATTTAAAAATCCGTTTTCACCCACGTGTAATCTCTATCTGCCCTGTACCAGAGACCAATCTCTCTGGGATATGTATGGAAGATCCTGTTGAGGTCTGTCGGAGGGATCTGCCCCGGGGAATCGAGGCATAAAAAGAGTGCATTTCAATGGAATTAGCAGAAACTGGATGGTCATTATGTGCCCTCCTGACGTCTCCTCTTCCCAGAGAAGGGCATTAAAATTAAACTCAAACCTGAATGAAGCTCAAGGAATAAGCAAAAAATCATATCTATATCCTGTTATGAGCTATAAATTATTTTTATATTCCTCTATTGAACCTGTCAAGCATCTTTCACAGGGGTTGTTCTGGCCCTGAAATGCCTGTTTCTTATCTTATACCCGTTCGCTCTCGCTCTAACGACAGAGCCCAGTACCATCTCCCGGAGTTACAGGGCAGGCAGCGGGCGGTTATAACTATGGAACCGCCAGGACGTGAAGGATGCCAAGTTTTATCTCTTTTCCCGATTGGGGACACCGATCAG
>JALTHX010000272.1:0-6267 GCA_027076005.1 Caldisericaceae bacterium | reverse complement strand
ATAAGGGGTAAGGATTACTTCATATTTTCCGGGCTCTATTGATTTTGGGTCTTTGCCTTTCTCAGCTATGCCAATGCTTTCTTCCATAACCTTATCTACAGAAATATCATTTACATTGGCAGCACTTACTTTAGAATATCCGCTCGAATTTTTGCCCATCACAACACTTTTCACAGAAGCTACGGTGCGCATTAGATACTGCTCCACTCCCAACGAATTTGCCACCGCAATCTCACTTACCTCAGTTTCAAATGTACCTGATGCATTTAAGTTCAACTTTTTTGATTTATCCACTATTTTTTTTACCGCTTCCGCTCTCTGCATCGCACTAAATTTAACAGTATCCTCCGCATATCCGACTGATTCACTAATGTTCTGCTTCTTTGGTTTTGCAAAAGAAACGAAATCAGGATTTTCTTTCTGATTTTCGGCAATAAGCACAGCATCAGCTACAACTTTTTTTATCACTTCATCGGAAATCCCATCTGCCGTGGCAGCTCCTACTTTCTTGCCAAAAGCAGCCCGAACGCTAAGTGTATAATCTTCGCTTCCAACATTCCTATGAACATAATTATTTGCAAAAGCTGTAACATAAGATTTACCACCCATAAGAACTGCTTCTGTTTGGTCAGCCTTTGAAAGCGAAATTGCTTTTCTTAATATTTCAAGTGCTTTCTCTTTTCCTATCATTTTAGCACCCCCACCTGAACGTTTCTAAATCTTGCAGGCGCAACACCATGGCTTACCTGCATAACCTGCTCCGGTTCGCCTTTTCCACAATTCGGAACTCCCCATACGTGCCAGAAATCCTTATTTGCTACGCCATCGCAGCTACGCCAGAATTCGTAAGTAATGCCCGTATACGTAGGATTTTTTACCATATCCTGTATTTTTCCATTTTTTATTTCCCATCCAATTTCAGTGCCAAACTGGAAATTTAATCTATTCTGATCTATACTCCAGCTTTTATTCGTATCCATTAAAATACCATTATCAACACCTGCTATGAGTTCGTTAAGTGTTTTATCTCCGGGTTCCAGATTAACACTTGTCATTCGGACAATAGGCATAAAATTCCAACTCTGTGCCCTCATCGCTCCCATTGGCTCAAGCCTTAATTTCTTTGCAGTTTCACGAGAATTTAAATAGCCCACAAATATTCCATTTTTAACAAGGTAGATTCTCTTCGCTTTTACGCCCTCATCATCATATGCAAAGCCGCCAAGTGCTTCAGGGATTGTTGCATCAGAAGTAATGTTTACAGCGTCAGACCCATATCTAAAATTACCCAATTTTTCCGGCGTTAAGAATGATGTGCCTGCAAATGAAGCCTCTTCACCAAGCACTCTGTCAAGCTCTGCCGGATGTCCCATAGATTCATGAACTTGAAGTGCAAGCTGGGAACCTTTTAAGATGATGTCCATTCTTCCTGATGGGCAAGGTTTCGCACTAAGTAATACGACTGCCTCTTTTCCTACTCTTTCTGCGTTCTCTAAAAATTTCGCATTTTCAACAAGTTCAAAGCCTTTCCTCTGATAATCCCCACCAAAACTGCTCGGATAGCTTCTTATTTGCATGTCTTTTCCGTTTGTCGCAATTGCGGAAATACCTGCGCCGCTTACAATTCTCTCCTGTTCTATATATGCCCCTTCAGAAGATGCAAACGTTTTCCACTCTTTAGAGAAATACATGCTCCCTTTACGAACAATAACACCTGGAATTTTCATTAGCTTGTCTGACTCAAGAAGTATCCCGATTTTTTTAGAAATAGGGACCTCAAACGGATCAACTTTTACATTTTGGGGGACTTTATCTTGAAAAATTTCTATCTCTGCAAGAGAAACGGCGTCAATTTTTGTTATGCTACTCGCCTTTGCTATTTCAACTGCTTCCTCTGCAACCCGTTCTGCCTCTTCCGGAGTAAGTTTAAAAGAGGATGAAAAGCCCCATGCGCCATTTGCAATTACCCTGATGCCAAAGCCTTTCGTGTAAGATCGCTTTAAGGCGTCAACGCTTCCATTCTTTGTAGATATATCTTCCTCCTCGCGTTCCAGAACACGAATATCCACATAAGAAGCTCCTGCCCTCTTTGCTGAAAGAAGTGCACTTTCTACAATATCTCGCATAATTGCCTCCTTATATTCCAGATAATTATAACAATAAATATAATTTCTCAAAACAATCAAAATACCTGATGAAATTAGCACAGAGAACAAATATTCTTCACGATTTCTTCACAAAACTTTTCTAAAATAAAGAGGATGGAAATAAATTATGAGGAGGTATGGTATGTCTTTTCCAAATATGAATATATATTTGTTTAAACTGATTAACAATATTGCAGGGAGAAATGCATTTTTAGATAAAACAATGATTTTTGCCGCAAAGTATCTCATCTACATAGTTCCGATATATTTGCTCTATTTATGGTTCTTTGCCAAAGGTGATAAAGGTAAAAAAGCATCTCTTTATATGTTCTTGGCAGTTATAGTTTCGCTCTTCATAGGATGGGTTATTACTTTGTTTTATTATCATCCGCGTCCCTTTATGATGGGCTTGGGGAAAGAATTGTTTTCACATTCAAAAGAAACCTCATTCCCAAGCGATCATGCAACTGTTATGTTTGCCATTTCTTTTACATTACTTTCTCTTAAAGATGTAAAAAACGGAGTTATCTTTTTCATCTTAGCCGCACTTGTAGGGTTTGCACGTATTTTTTGCGGGGTCCACTTTCCGTTCGATATCTTAGGCGCATTAGTAGTTGCATTCTGCGGAACAGCTTTGACCTTCCTGTTCAAAAAACAACTGGATTTTTTATTTTCGAAAACAATACAAATCTACAATAAAATACTCTTAAGTCTTTTTAAAATAGACCGCTATGATTAACGCTTTTGTTCAATTCATCAACTGGCTTGTAAAAACAGTAATGGAGCTCGGGTATCCGGGGATAGTACTGCTAATGGCATTGGAAAGTTCTTTCTTCCCTTTTCCTTCAGAGGCCGTTATGATTCCTGCCGGTTATCTTGCGGAGATAGGCAAAATGAATTTGTATCTTGCTATACTATTCGGCCTAATAGGCAGTTTAATAGGTGCACTCTTCAACTATTATATTAGTTACAAATTGGGCCTTCCTTTTCTGAGGAAATATGGCAAATACTTTCTCATTCCCGAGAAAACTTTGGAAAATATGGAAAGACTCTTTGATAAGCATGGAGATATTATAACATTTACAGGTAGGCTGATACCTGGAATAAGGCAGTATATATCTCTACCGGCAGGAGTTGCAAGAATGTCTCTTCCAAAATTCATCTCGTTTACTGCTCTCGGGGCCGGTATTTGGATAGTTATTCTTGCACTACTCGGGTACTTCATAGGTGCAAACGAATTATTAATAAGACAGAACTTGCGCTTAATTACGTACATTATGCTGGTTTTTGTTGTAATTCTAACAATTATCTATATTATAGTTTACAGGAGGAAAAAACCTTGAGAAAGAAAATTTTCAGCAAGCTTATATTTTATATCATTATTTCACTTATGGTATTTGCTACAGCGATAAAAGTCAACGAGATGTCCTCAGAGCCTAAAATAAGAGACTATAATTATATAAACTTACAAAAAATCGATAAAACAGAAGCAAACTTCACGTTCGACGTGTTCGCAGATAACAAAAATTCCATTACTACATTTAATGAATTAATACAAAAGGTTAATAATGATAATTCACTTTTTGCAATAGACGACGGCGATTTGGTATTTGAAGGAGATAAAGAAAAATTTATGTTTTTTCTCGATCAGGTAGAAAACCTCAAGAAGCCGCTTTTAACAGTAATAGGAAATCACGAAACGTATGATGAAGGCCGCATCAACTATTATCACTACTTTGGAAGATTTTACTATTCCTTCCACACAAAAAACAGCTATTTCATAATGTTGGATGATGCAAACGAAACAGATATAGATCCGTGGCAGATGAGCTGGCTGAAGGAAGAGCTGCAGAAAAGCGAGGCCTATAAATATAGGTTTGTTTTTATGCATGTTCCTTTGTTTGACCCGTACTTTGGGGCCAATTCAAAAATACAAGGTCATAGTCTTGAATGTTATCAATGTGCACTTGATCTCAATAACCTCTTCGATAAGTACCATGTTACAATGCTTTTCGTTTCTCATATCCATGCTTACTACAGAGGCATATGGGGCCATACCCCATATATTTTAACTGGAGGAGCCGGGGCAGAGCTTGACGGGTCAGACCCTACTCACTTCTTCTATCATTATATCAAGGTCAAGGTATCCAATAATAATGTCCGGTATGAGGTAGTAAAACTTGATACTCCAAAACTTGATTTAATAAATAGGTGGGCACATAATGCGTGGATCTATATTTATGCATTCTTCTCAATCAATTTCTGGAGCTTAATGATTGAATTGGGTATTCTTTATTTCTTTTTGTATTTCTTGTATAAAAAGAAAGAGTGGATTATGGGACTTATTTTAAAGATATATGACAAGCTTGAATAAACAAGACTTGAAAACCGTTGATAAGTCTCTTGTATATAAGCAAATAGTGCATTTTATTCAGGAAGAAGTGAAAGTTTTCAATAAACGAGGGGCTGTAATCGGGATAAGTGGAGGTATCGATAGCGCAGTCTGTGCAGCAGCAGCCGTTGAGGCACTTGGCAAAGAGAATGTTACACTTGTCCATATTACGGAAAGAGATACCCCCAAAGAGAGCAAAATCCATGCAAAGCTCATTTCTGAATATTTAGGGATTCCTTTAAAAATTAAAAATATTACAGTTGCTTTAACCGCGCTGGGAGTTTATAACCTTCAGCCAATTATGGGTTTCATATCCACGGAAAAAATAAAAGCAACTTATGCAAGAAAAAGACATAGAGAATTAAACAAAGATAATCCTATTTACATTAAACATTTGCTTGGAGAAGGAGATAAAAAATTCAGAAGGGACATTGCTTATTACGAAACAAAGGCTCGCTTGATTACAGTAACCTTATATATGTATGCAAATCTTGAAAACAAGCTTGTAATAGACACGGGAAACAAAACTGAGCTTAGCATCGGTTATTATGCACGGTACGGAGAAGCGGGAGACATTATGCCCCTGGCGGATTTATACAAAACTCAAGTAATAGAAATTGCGAAGTATCTAAAATTGCCTGACAAGATAATTAATCGTCCGCCCTCTCCGGATATAATTCCAGGACTAACTGACAGCATGAACATTGGGATTGATTACGTAATATTGGACAGCATTCTCAGCTTACTTGGTAGAATAAAGGAAGATAAAATTGCAAAAAACCTCAATGTTCCTTTATCAAGAGCAATGTATGTAAAGAGGATTGTAGCACTCGCAAAACCCTTACTGAACATTCCTATTAAAGCCAAAATTAAATACAAAGATTCAGAAACCTCTTTATAGTTTTATTAAGGAGATGCTATGAGAAAAAGAAAAACAATTATAAGAGTATTACTCTACGCATTAATATGCTACTTGATAGGAGCATTTGCTCTTGTTTATAAGCCAATCGCCCACGATTATGGAGTCTCGATGCCTAAGTCATTTCCTCGAATCTCTTTCAACAAAAGCGACAGAGTGCTGATTATCTCACCTCACCCTGACGATGCTGTTCTTGCATGCTCTGGCGTTATAGAAAAAGCTATAGAAATTGGAGCAAAAGTAAAAATCATTTACGTAACATATGGAACACACAATACAAGTACGATGGTAAAAGAAGAATTTGTACCAAATCCCGTCGGTGCTATTGAATTAGGAGAAGAGCGGCACCGTGAAGCAGTAAAAGCAATGGAAACATTGGGATTAAAACAGAGTAATCTTGTATTTTTAGGCTTCCCTGATTTTGGCACTCTTAAAATATGGACAGATTATTTTGGCAAAAAACCATATTATTCAGGATTAACAATGCATGACAAAGTATTTTACAATACCGCATATAAAATAGGCGTTCCATTTACTGAGGCAAACGAACTAACCTTGCTCGAAAATGTAATCTATTCTTTTATGCCTACAAAGATATTCTTTCCTCCCTTAAGCGATATCAATCCGGATCATAGAGCAAGCGGTCTTTTTATCAAAGCTGCGTTGTTTGATCTAAAAGAAAAATTACATCCGGATTGCTACACATACTTTGTACATGCAGAGAAGTGGCCGTCACCCTGGGGACTTTATCCAAATAACTATATCAATCCGCCAACGTACATTAAAAACCTTAAAGGCGTATGGAAAAC
>JALTHX010000271.1:0-2044 GCA_027076005.1 Caldisericaceae bacterium | reverse complement strand
CTCTTTGTATAACGAATGTTTGCTCAAGTGCATAAATGTATCCTTCAAGAGTTCTTATGTGTATGCCGAGCATGTTTGAAATGCTGCTGAAGTTCGTCCCTGAACCTACCTGGTCTGCTAAAACTGTAACGAGTTTTGAATACTTAATAGGCTCCTTTACATTGAGATAACCTATTACATCCTTTTCTATGTAACCTGTATAGATTTCATTGAGCGTTTGTATTTTCTCTTCTTTGTTTTCTGAGAGAACAACCCGCGGATACCCTCCAAACACGGTGTATTCATAAAAAAGAGAGAGTATTTTATCTTTGTTTATGCGGGAAATGTTTTTTTCTTTGAGTAGTTCTGAAAGTGCAGGCGCTTTTGCCTGAACGTATTCTTTAAATGAGAAAGGCCATATATAGAAAACTCTTTTTCTTCCCGTGAGAGGCTCTCCTACCTTCGATTTTATCTCCAGAGAAGAGGAACCCGTAACAACAAACTTTACCGGAAGATTAAGGTCGTATATCCCTTTTAAGAATATTCCGGGATTTTCAAGACGCTGCACCTCATCTATAAACACGTATAGGAATTTCTCTCGCTTCAGTTCTTCTTTCAAGTACTTTATGAACTCAGTCTGGCTTTTAATGTTATATAGGTCGTATAAGAGGTCCAGGTTAAACATCTTTATACTGCTTTCAGGGACGCCCTGTTTAATCAGTTTATCTTTCAAATATAGGAGAATAGTCGTTTTGCCTGTTTGCCTTGCGCCAGTAATAACCGTTATCTCCTTTTTGCCAAGATGCACATAAACTTCATCAAAAATCTCTCTATATACTATTTTATCCATACACTGCTATTTTAGTACGATTATTTTTACAGTCAAGTGCCAATTTGGTATAAAATAGACAAAAGGGTTACTATTTTTATATTGGCATAACGTGTTTAAATCATGAGAAATCCATAGGAAAAGGCAATACATAAGGACAAAACTTATGCACTGCCTTTTCATTTTCGTATTACCAACTGCTACCGTAAAGCCCTTGTCTTTAGATGTAGGGATATAAGGCAGCAAAAGCCTTGTATCATGAAATTAATTATGCTATAATATTCCAGGGTTGGGGCATCAACCCTCGGCATAGACGGTGTAAGACTGGCTATTCGCCAGCAGCTATCGCTTTAAGGCCAGAATCCCCTTAATGTATTAAGGGGGAGTATATCAATAGTAAACTTATAAAAAATAAAAAAGGAGATGAAAAGTAAAAACATGAAAAAAGCAATTGTTGTATTACTGCTGATTGTTTTAATCTTTTCCACAATAAACTCTGCCCTTGCAAATTCTTTTATCAGCATTTGGTTTGCTCCAGAGCAGGGAAAACAGATAGACAGTAAGATAGAGAGTCTTGTAGATTCAGCGCAAAAGAGTATCTATGTTGCGGTGTACAACATTAACGATGAAGAAGTTGTAAACGACCTTCTTACAGCATATCAGAAAGGGATTGACGTGAGAGTAATCTTCAATAAAATTATTTATTTCTCTAAAATTCTGAATTCTATTTCTCCAGGACAACTCCTTTTGTTTACCATCCCTCCCGTTTGACTAATCTTTTCAAGGACAGGAATGGGATTAACTACTTCTGTACCAGCAACTACATCTGCACCATAATCAAATAAAACTTTGTTCATAGAAGTACTTGGCCCCAAAACAACGGTATAGGACTTTTTACTAAGAGCAAGTAGTCTCTCCATTGATTTGTTAATAAGTGTAGAACCAGTAATAACTGCTATATCAGATTCTGGTATTATATATTCCGATGCAGTTGCAGGGAGAATACCCAGAGATGGATTTACTAACGATACATCAAGTTCTAAAATTTTAAAATCTTTTGCAACTTCCCTTATATTTTCCTCTTTAGGAAATCTCCCAACCATGACTACTCTCTTCCCCTTAGACTTTTCTATAATAAATTCTAACGCATTACCAATCCTTCCTTTTGGTTCAATCATTGAATTGATCGCCGCAACACCAATACTTGCTTCTATAAAATTCCATGAGTATACATAC
>JALTHX010000270.1:0-2044 GCA_027076005.1 Caldisericaceae bacterium | reverse complement strand
TTCCATCCTTGAGAGTTCCGACAAAACGCTTGCACTCTTTTCTTCTGAGAATTGTTTTAGCAACAGATCAACCGGGACAATCCCCACTTCCTTAGACCATTTTTTTAAAAAAATAATCAATTCTTTTGTTTTCATATAATAACTATACACATATTAAACAAATTTGTCAAGTATGCAAATATTATATCACTTACCTGAAGGAAGGTGTCTTGTGGGGAGGGAGGATAAATTTACCTGTATGTATGTAAATTTATAATGTAAATTTATACCTTTAAGTGTAAATTTAATATATTTAAACAATATAGTATTTATCTCATTCTTATTGAAGTGTAATTCACAAATTTACCTATATAAATGAAAGTATGTAAATTTACAATGTAAATTTGAATGTAAAAAAGTAAATTTGTCAATAGTTTGAAGTCCTTGCTTCTTTGTTAAATTAAGATTTCTTAGTTTTTTGAATAAGCACTTTCCAAAAATCCTTTAATTCCTCGATTAAAGCTTCTTCAACAGCTTCAGAAAGCTTTTTGTTGTGCTTTGCTGCATACAGTTTCAACTTCTTTGCAGTTTCGTTCGAGAGATATATGGTGAATCTTCGCTTTGTAGCCTTTGCAGTTCTCAGCTTTGACAGAAAGG
This sequence comes from Caldisericaceae bacterium, assembly GCA_027076005.1. GTDB lineage: Bacteria > Caldisericota > Caldisericia > Caldisericales > Caldisericaceae > S016-85. The sequence goes on along the minus strand of JALTHX010000270.1, from coordinate 1,408 downwards.
TATCATCATTGGATATTCAAACGCGCTTTCAATTCTTTGAAAAATTCTTTGTATGCAACAGCAGCCTTGTTTTTTGGATAGGCATCAAACACGGGCCGTTTTGCTTTGTTTACAGAGTTTTTTACTCTTACAGAACGCGGAATAACGGTTGTAAAAAGCAGATCTCCGTATTTATCGCTCATTTCCTGGCTCAACTCTTCAAAAGAGTTCACCTTAGGGTCAGAAAGTGCGATGACAATGCCTACAATATCTATATTATTTCCGGTGCTCTTTTTAATACTCTCAATAAAGTTTAATAAATCTTTTAATCCAGGCATTGAAAAGCGTGAAACGTCTGTCGGGATTAAAATATGAGAAGAAGCGATAAGTGCATTTGAAGTAAGCAGTCCAAGGGATGGCGGGGTATCAATAATCACCATATCGTAATCTGTATGATCTAAAAATGTTTTAAGCTTGAAGAAATTTGTGCGCTTTGCATCTGCTTCGTATTTTGAAAGAGTAATATCTGATCCTACTGTATGAAACTTATTAATAAACCCAAACGGTTTAGGTATTTCTCCTTCAAAAATGCGTTTTACGTTGCTTTCCTCAGGCAACTCGTCGACAAAGCAGTTCGTGAAATTCCCCTGGGGATCCATGTCTACCATCAATACTTTTTTTCCACTTCTTGCAAACAGATACGACAGATGAAAGGCAAGAGTCGTTTTCCCTACTCCTCCTTTCTGATTTACAATTCCTAATTTAATCATAGTTCCCTCCGAATAATTATTTTGTAATGTTAAAACGTTATAGAATTTTAACATTACAAAATAATTATAGCATGAGGGGCTATTGTAAAAAGCATCTTTATTATCCCCTTCCTTCCCCAAGACACCTTCCTTCAAAAGGAGGATATAAAAAAAACTGATAAACAAAAGCTAATTCGACAAAGAATACTATTAAAGGAAGACTAAGTTCTGCCAGTAAACCATTTTGCAGTTTTGCTGGTAAAATGGTAAATATGTTTCACGTGAAACATATTACGAGGCTTTTGCTGTCTTATATCCCTACATCTAAAGGCAAGGGCTTTACTGGCAGCAGTTAGTAGATAGTTATAAGCACATAACATCATACCACACTTACAGTATTACCAGTAAACCATTTTGCAGTTTTGCTGGTAAAATGGTAAACGGGTAAAAATATGAAACATATGATGTGCATATAAATAATATACTTGCAAGCATATAACATTATGCTATACTTACAGTAATACCAGTAAACCATTTTGCAGTTTTGCTGGTAAAATGGTAAACGGGTAAAAATAATTAAAGGATGAAAAGTCCAAAGGAGGTAATATGGCAAAAACTTTTGCAGTAACTCTGCGAAAAGGAGGATGCGGTAAGACAACAACTGCTGTAAACCTTGCAAC
>JALTHX010000269.1:0-6307 GCA_027076005.1 Caldisericaceae bacterium | reverse complement strand
GTTTTCTCATTGCCTCCCCACCTGTTTTTATATACTCCATATTATTGGAGAAATCAAGTGTTTCGGCATTTATATGAGAGTTAACCACGTAATCTGCTTCTTTGAGTTCCTTTCTATAAAGATATTCTAGCGTAATTTGATAAGCACGCCATGCCATATCTAAAGGTGTTTTAATGTCTTTTTCATCTTTATATTCCACCGGCGGGTTTACATCTACCGCAACAACCACTTCAGCACCCATATCACGCACAGCAAAGGAAGGCGCGTTGCTTGCAACCCCTCCGTCAACAAGCAGCATATCACCGTATCTTACAGGCTCAAAAACAAGCGGAATAGACATTGATGCGCGCACTGCCATATAAACCTTGCCTTTATTTAATACAACTCGTTTGCCGCTTAAAATGTCCGTTGCAGTACAGGCAAACGGAATTTTGAGTTTGTCAAAACAAACATCTCCTATTAACTGTTTTAACATATACTGAACTTTGCGCCCACTGTCCAACGCTTTCTTGCGTGCAAGGTAATTCAAAGAAATCCCTACGCTGAAATATTTCATAAATTTTATATTGGTCTTTTCAAGTTTCTGCACCCTATACAACGGATATTTTTTGTCAAGTACGTTTCCGAAAACAAAATCTTTGACAAAGTCCTCCATCTGCTTTACGGTGGTACCGCTCGCATATATCCCCCCGATAATTGCGCCCATAGACGCACCGCTTATATAGTCAGGTGTAAGCCCGTTCTCTTCTAAAACTTTAAGCACCCCTATGTGGGCAAGGCCCCTCGCCCCGCCTCCGGAAAGTACAAGACCAAATTTTTTCATAACTATCTCCTTTCGCTAAAAAAGCAAAATAAACGCACGTTTTGTTCTAATAAGCACTATATATTAGAACGGGCTATTCTTCAAAAATTATAGTAATCTCCTTTTTGTCCGGATCCCATTCCACTTTGCAGCCAAGTGTTTGCATGACAAAACGTATCGGCACCATCGTCCTGTTGTTTATAATAATCGGCGCAACATTATGATTACCGTCGTCGATCCAACGCTTTATTCCATTTACACTTGCCCTGGGGTTATCGATTTGCATCACAATGTAAATTGTATAAGTGGGAGGTGCAGGCGGAGGCTCTCTTTTTGTAAGAGTAATAGCGATAGTTTTAGTTGGGGCATCCCACTCTACATCCCCACCAAGTGCCTCGACAATTGCACATATGGGAACGACCGTTCTACTCCATTTTGAAATAATAACCGGCACCGTACCGCGCCCGGGATCTATCTCTTGACTCACTCCGTCAACTTCCATAAAGGGCTCGCCTATTTTCATAACAATGGTTTCAAGTACTTTTATGTCAAGCGATATTACATTTGACCAGGGAGACCTTATCTTGTTTTTCAATGCCCTTACCCTCACAAAATATTTTCCGGAGATGAGGTCTTTTTTACCTATAATATATGGGGGCTTATCGATGTTTTCATCCCTTACAACAGCATAAAAGAGCTTATCCGTAGCAAACTGCACTTCATACCCTTCTGATAAAGGAGTTTCTTTAAAATTAATACTATATGGAAAAGTAGTAATTTCAGTTTTCGGCTGGGTTAGCAGTGGGGCATTAAAATCATTTGACACTTTTACTTCTTTTGCCTGGTAAATCTCGCTTGTTTCCGTATCCTGAGCGAATGCAACAACATAAAGTTCATTTTGATTATAGTTGTTAAGTATTCCAAAACTCGCGTTTTCTTCAAAAGAATCTGAGCTTTCTCCAAATTTTTTGATTTTTCTCACAACAAATCTATATGTTTTACCTTTGTATTGTACATTGTCCTCTACGAGAAGCACAAACAAGTTCAAAGAATTTTTTCCGCTATTTTTCCCTACAATTTCCACATTTACATCATTATTTGCTATAAATGTGTCTATTTTTGAGAAATTCACAGTAGGTACTTTTTCGGAATCGGAAACCGCACGACTTAACCCCACGGATTTAATCTGGCTTGTTCCTATAAATTTATACTTGCCGTTTACAAGCGCTGTCGGCGTTCCGGTTACTCCGTAAAAATATCCCCTGTTCGTTGTGTCCTTCGTTGCAAAAGGGTCGCCTAGGTGGTATGCCACAAATATAAACTTTCCGTTTTCCGATGCAAACTCATCAGATACGGCTTTTTCGGCAGCAGGACAAAAAGTGCACCACGTTGCAGTAAAAAGCTCCACCATAGAAACTCTGCTTTCTGAGCTCGATACGGCATCCCTTGCACTGCCGAAAACAGGAAGCACTAAAGCTACAATCATTAAAAAAATTACAAATTTCTTTATCTTCATTTTTTGTTCTCTCTGCAATTCATTGTAACTTGTATTTTACACCATCAAAAATTATTTGTCAAGGAAATTATGTTTAAGAGGTTTTTATGGTAAAATAAATATATGAAAGTGATTGTCGGAATGAGCGGGGGAGTAGACAGCAGCATAGCCGCATACCTGCTAAAGAGAGAAGGATACGAGGTAATTGGCGCATATTTCAAGATGCTTGATGAGGATAAAGGATATGAAGAGGCACAAAACATAGCCTTGCAGCTGAATATTCCCCTCATAAAAATAGATATAAGAAAAGATTTCAAAAATGAAATAATAAAAGATTTCATATCACAATACAAGGGAGGGTTTACTCCAAACCCCTGTGTTAAGTGCAACGAAAAAATGAAATTCGGTTTGGCATTTGACAAAGCTCGTGACATAGTAGGGAATGCTTTTTTTGCCACGGGGCATTATGCAATCATAGAGAAAAATGATAGGATGCACCTAAAAAAAGCGAAGGATGGGGTAAAAGACCAATCGTATATGTTATGGCGGCTGAAACAGAACCAGCTAAAAAAAACACTGTTTCCACTCGGTACATTTACGAAAAAAGATATTTATAAGATTGCGGGAGAAACAGGGCTTAAAATCCCTCAAAAAGAGAGCCAGGACATATGTTTCATAAATGGTAAATTAAGAAGTTTCCTCAAAAAGTATCTGAAAGAAAAAAGGGGAGAAATTGTGGATGTAAGCGGGACAATATTGGGGGAGCACGCAGGCGCATACTTTTATACAGTAGGCCAAAGAAGCGGGTTGGGCATTTCACACAAAGAACCGCTTTACGTTGTGAGAATAGACATAGAAAGAAACAGGGTTGTTGTAGGGAAACGCGAAGAATGTTATTTCAAGTTTACGGAACTCACCGACACAAACTTTATTGAACAGTGGAGCGGCAAGGAAAGAAAGCTCGCGGCAAAAGTACGATACAGGGCAAAAGAATCTCCCTGTATATTGAGGGAAACAAACGGAAAAATTTTAGTGGAGTTTTCGGAAAGCCAGTTTGCAATAGCACCGGGGCAAAGCCTTGTAATGTATAAGAAAGATTACGTTTTTGGCGGGGGCATTATCAAAAAAGCGTATTGATTATTCACTTTTTAAAAACCGGTGTATAATTTACTTAAATAAATTATTTGGGAGGTAATAATGAAAATTGCACAAAGAAATCTTATATGGCAGGATTTCAAACGGCTGCACAAAGAAGATTTACTTACTGAGCCGGACGTTGAAGACCTTCTATTTATGCAAACCATAGAAGGACATTCCCACAATGGAGATGGCGCTTTTAGGGGGCAGAAATTTGTTGATACTACAATGAATGATATCACCGAGGCGCTGGGCAGGGATATATTTGTCGTACGCTCCGCACGCCAGCTACTTATTGATGAAATATACGAATATGCAGAAAGAGTAATAGATGGCGAGCACCTCACCCATCTTACAAATAAGAGGGGAAAACCCTTAATGCGCTGCCCGCTATTTCTTGAGTGGGAGGTAAACCCGGAAGATGTTTTGAGGGGACTATACTTAGGCGGGCTGATGGATGATTTTTCCGTAAGAAAAAAAGTAAACGAAAAATTCCACACCAATATGGGCGGCGGAAAACCATACCTCATCGACTTCAGAGTAATGGAAAGGATGGGCCTTGACGGAGAAGCTCTTGCACACGGAAATCACGAAGATAAAATTGAGGAATACAAAGAAAAAGGGCTTATTATAGATTCTGCAAATGTAGATTACCTGAGGCATTCAAGTATCCGTTTCCAGTACATAAGGCACAGGAAAGGTTTGGGTGTTTCCGACGATGCTGCAATGGTGGTAGGCGGGCTGCTCTATAATCTCAGCGTGGGGCTCGGCGCATACCTTGCAGATGCAATAGACACATTGGACAAATTCTCACTTAAGTTTATTGAGCAAGACGACAGGCTTGCACATATTATAGCTAAAGATTTTAAGGAACTAAACATTTCTGAAGACGAAGCGCTTTCATTCATATACCTTATCGCAATACCTGAGGAAATGGAACATAAAGTCCCTGACTGCTCGCAACGCTACTTCCTTCAGATTGATAAAGAAACAAACATCACTGCTCTTGAATCTCATTACCGTTTTCTCACAGGCAAACCCTACCCGTTTTTCAAAATTTCATACGAACGAGTAGAAAATGCAGAATTCTATAAATACATAAAGAAACATATAGAAAATTTCAAAAAGAATGGCGTTTAAGGACATAAAAGGGCAAGAATTTGCTGTAAATTACCTCAAACAGATTATTTTGAAAGAGCGCATCCCGCCGACACTGCTATTTGTTGGAAAAAAGGGGACCGGGCGTTTCCTTACGGCACTCACGTTTGCCAAAGCATTAAATTGCAAAAACGAAACAAATGACAGTTGCGACAAATGCGACAGCTGCGTTGCAATTCAGAGCGGAGTTCACCCGAATGTGAAGGTAATGGGACGAAAAGAAGAGAGAATTGCAATTAATGATATAAGGAATATGATAAGTTCCTCTTTTGTTCCATTAAAAAACGGTTTTAAGGCAAACATCATAGACAACGCAGACAAAAGCACTATTCAGGCCTTCAACAGTATGTTAAAATATCTCGAAGAGCCGCCGGAAAATACTGTAAACGTACTCATTGCACAAGACGAAAACACAATCCCGGAAACAATCCGCTCGCGTTCGGTAAAGATAAAGTTTAACCCGCTTCCTGTAAAAATAATTGAGGAAATCTTAAAAGAAAGAGGCATAAGCAGCGATAGGGCATACCTCGTTTCACATATCGCAAACGGAAGCCTTAACGAAACGGACAGATTTACAAGGAACGAATTCCTTACAAACAGAAAAGAATTTATACTGGCCATCCTCAAATTTCTTAAGAACGAGGAAACAGTCCCCGCCCTACTCTCCAAATGGAACACGCTATATCCGGATTTATCACAAAAGGATAGCACGGAAAAATTCTTTGATACTGTTTCCCAAATCATAAGAGACATACTGCTTATCTCTATATTGAAGGAAAAAGAGAATATAGTAAATATAGATTTTTCAGGATATATCGCAGAACGGTTTTCCATTATCAGAAAGAGCGCGCTTGAGAAAATATTTGATATAATAAACACCGAGAAAGAGGCACTTTTGACAAATGCTAACGCTCAGTATATTATGATGGATGGAATTTTTAGGATAAAAGAGGTGATTAAATGAATATAACCGAAGAAAAAGTAAAACTTATAGGCGTAGCTTTCAGAAAAAATATGAAAACTTTTTTTCTGCCGAAACCGCATTTTTCCGTAAAGCTTTTTGATAAAGTAGTCGTGAAAGCAAACGGAAACTTAAAAATTGCAACTGTGCGCAGGCCTCTTATAGAGCTCGACGTAAAGCGGTGGGATATTATACGTTCAAGAGATATAATCGGGCACGTGTTAAGAAAGGCCAACGATAGAGACCTTAATTACCTTAATAAATTAGAAGAAAAAGAAAAAAAGGCGTTTGATATATGCAGAAAAAAAATAAGAGAATACAATTTGCCAATGCACCTTGTAGAATCAGAATGGAATGACAAGGAAAAGAAATTCATATTTTACTTTACCGCGGAATCACGCGTTGATTTCAGGGAGCTTGTAAAAGATCTCGTAAAAACATTCAACTGTAAGATACAGCTCTGGCAGGTAGGCGCAAGAGACGCGATAAAATACTTCGGAGGATACGGCCCCTGCGGGCTTCCCCTCTGCTGCACAAATTCTTTAAGGCAGCTTGAAAGTGTAGAGTTATCATTTGCAAGAATGCAGAACCTCCCCTTGAATACAGCAAAAATCACGGGCGTCTGTGGAAAACTCGTATGCTGTTTGCGTTATGAGCTTCCGCAAAACCAAAAAGAAGAGAAAAAGAATGACAAAAGCAATTAGAATAGGCATTATAGGGCAATCCGAGCGTGTAAACGAGCCTCTGTCCGAAA
>JALTHX010000268.1:0-2055 GCA_027076005.1 Caldisericaceae bacterium | reverse complement strand
TAAGAGTTGAGACAAAAAATAAAGACCTGCGAGCAGCTATTATTGAAGCAAAAGATAGGCTTCAAAGAAAGATAGAGGATTATAAAGGAAAGCGCATTAATGCTACAAGAAGATTGGCAAGAAAAGCAAAAGGGATTCTGAGAATTCATAAATCTATTAAGCCAAGTAAAGTTTTACAGAAAATAAAAGGGATTAGATTGTTTAAATAGGTTAGGCGAGGAGGGATTTTGAAAGGCCCCGCTACAGCGGGGCCTTTCAAAATCAATTCTTTCGTTTTTGTCATTTTGCCTTTATTAATTTCCTCTTTCGTGCTAGAAATAAAGGATATGTCAATACTGACAAAAATATTCGGCGACGAGAACCAGAAATATCTTAAGAGAATTCAACCATTAGTTGAAGAGATTAATTCAAAAGAGAAAGAGTTTGAAAGATTTTCTGATGCCCAGATAAAACAAAAAACTCAGGATTTTAAAAAGGCGATACAAGAGGGAAAGAGCCTAGATAAAATCCTTCCCCAAGCCTTTGCTATTGTCAGAGAGGCGGCAAAACGGACCCTGGGCCAAAGGCATTTTGATGTTCAGCTAATGGGGGGTATTGTCTTGCATCAAGGCAAAATTGCTGAGATGAAAACAGGGGAAGGAAAAACTCTTGCCGCTACTCTGCCTGCTTATCTTAATGCTTTGGAAGGCAAGGGGGTTCATGTTGTTACAGTGAACGATTATCTTGCAAAGAGAGACACGGTATGGATGGGACAGATTTATTACGCCCTAGGGTTGTCTATTGGCTGTATAGTTCATGATGAGGCTTATATCTATGACCCAATGTATCAGAAAGAAAAATCTAATTCTCAAACAAATACTGGGCAGACGCCAGAGGATGAAAGAGATAAAGAAAGAGATTTAGTAGGCGGATTTAAAGTAGTTGAGAGCTATTTAAGACCTGTCCCGAGGAAAGAAGCATATTTAGCCGATATTACCTACGGAACTAATAATGAATTTGGGTTTGATTATCTTCGAGATAATATGGCTTATAGTGTTGACGAGCGTGTTCAGAGAGATTTAAATTACGCCATTATTGATGAGATAGATTCAATTCTAATCGACGAAGCAAGAACACCTTTGATTATTTCTGCCCCCGATACAGAAAGCTCTCAAATGTATAAAGAATTTGCCCAGATAGTTCCGATGCTAAAAGCAAATACAGATTATGAGATTCATGAAAAAGAAAGAGCGGTGACCTTAACAGACGAGGGAATAGAAAAAGTAGAGAAGATATTAGGGGTTGGCAATATTTATCAGGAAAAGGGCATTAGATATTTACATCATTTAGAACAAGCCCTGCGAGCAGAAGCCTTGTTTAAAAGAGATAGAGATTACGTGGTTAAAAATGGGGAAGTAATTATTGTTGATGAGTTCACAGGGAGGTTAATGCCTGGAAGAAGATGGTCGGGCGGTTTGCATCAAGCAATTGAAGCGAAAGAAGGGCTTTTTGTAAAACCAGAATCAATGACCCTTGCTTCTATCTCTTTTCAGAATTATTTTCGGATGTATAAAAAGCTGGCTGGGATGACAGGGACAGCTGCTACTTCAGCCGAGGAGTTTCATAAAGTTTATAAATTAGATGTAGTTGTTGTTCCTACTAACAGACCAATGATAAGAAAAGATTTACCTGATGTTATTTACAAAACCGAAAGAGAAAAATTTAAGGCATTGGTTAAAAAGATTAAAGAATGTTATCAAAAAAGACAGCCAATTTTGGTAGGGACACGTTCGATTGAAAAAAATGAGTATTTAGGCAAGCTTTTAGAAACGGAGGGTGTCCCACATCAAATTTTGAATGCTAAGAATCACGAAAGAGAGGGAGAAATCATCGCTCAAGCCGGAAGACTAGGAAGCGTTACTATTGCTACCAACATGGCAGGGAGAGGCGTAGATATAATTTTGGGAGGGAATCCGCCAGATTTAAAAGAGGCAGAAAAGGTAAAGGAATTAGGCGGATTGTTTGTTTTAGGAACCGAAAGACATGAAGCAAGAAGGATAGATAATCAATTAAGAG
>JALTHX010000267.1:0-2056 GCA_027076005.1 Caldisericaceae bacterium | reverse complement strand
GAAAGTGGCAGAGGAAATCGCAGATGTGCTCGGAATAAACCTGTTCGGGAGCGCTCGGTCATCGGGAAAGGAGATGGAGATAATCCGGATACTCTTAGACCTCAGGAAGCAGGCAAGGGAAAATAAGGACTGGACGACATCCGACATGATAAGGGACAGATTAAAGGCGCTCGGAATCGTCGTGGAGGACAGCAGAGAAGGGCAGAAGGTTAGGTTTGAATAAAATCACTCTCGCTCTAACATAGGTTTAACAATCCTTTCTCTTATCTTATTCTCTGAATTCTCGAACATGATGTGGAAGATTTTCTCATCTTCAGAAATAGAAAACTTGCCTATCTGGTCCGTGAAAAGACCACCTCTAACATTTTCAAGCCCTTCAAAAAGAGAATCAAAGCTTTCCAGATATTCTTCATCTTTCTTTATCAAAGCCAGATATTCCAGAAGTTCCTTCAATCCTTCGATTGCATAGCGTTTATCATTTGTATATTTCACTTCACCGATGAATATGCAAACAGGCTCATCACCATCTTTATGGTATTTTTCTATAAGGATATCTGGGCGGCCCTCCCAGAGCGTGTTCTTGTTCATGCCCACCATCTCGTTTAGTTTTTCCACAACTTTTGCCTTTCTCGCCAAAAAAGGATATGTTTTATTGATTTCTGCGAGTTTATTGTTGTCAGGAATTTTTTCATGAAAATGAAAGCTTCCAGTAGCGTTGTGATAAACAACATATCTAAAATCTCTGAGAATGGCCTCGGCGATAACCGAATCATTGTCTTTCTCTATAATTGGCTTCTCCCATATTTCTTTTCCGAAGGAGTTCATAATTTTTATTATCCAATACAGTTCAAAAAGCACCTCTGTTTTCTCCGGCTTTATGAATGTGTTTTTCAAGAGCTCGCGGGCTTCAGTTTTATCTATATGATATCCTGCAATCTTTCTGTACCTCTCCAGAAGACGCGCAGCATCCCGATAAAGGGGTTGTCTTGATTTTTTGGCTCTTTGAATCATGTTCTCAGTTATACTAACATCTTCCAGAGAAACCCGTCTTAGATATATATTTTTGAGATAGACAGAATTTAAAACCTCTTTTACACCTTCTTTATCACTCCAAATATCAACCCATTTATACTTTTCATCTATGGCAGGTTTTAGCTCAGAATAAACTATACCATGTATTATCTGGAGAATTCTTTTAAGGACAAGATTCTCAGGTATGTTGTACTCTTTTTCTCTTCCAATGCACATGAAAAGAGTACTGTCCAAGGGGTTTGTGGCCATCCTTCTAGAAACCGTATCTTTCCATGATATGCGCCCTCTTACCTGTCCTCGATATTCATTTTTATGTGAACTCACAGTGGTTTTTATTCTCCTTATCCTCTCTTCAAGTTTCATCGAGAAATTTTTCACATCCTCTGTAAGAACGAAATGTATTCTCAAAAGCCTGTCTAAGTCCTTTATGTTCAAATCCGCTTCTGTGGCAGATATCAGAATATTCTCTATCCTCCCATTTCTAAGATAGTGTGGGATATCTGCCGAGATTTCTTCCAGTATGGTTTCTTCATTAACTTTTGCCGACATATCGGGACTCCTGGGCTCCCTCCCTTTCAATGGAGAAGAAATCATAGGAGAATTCTCCTATTTTATCCGCTCCAGCCTCTCCAATGATTTCCTTTATATCTTTGATAAATGAAATTATTTTTTCATCAGCCAAGCCCTCAAACTGGGGAAGAACATACATGATAATTGCACTGGCATAATCTTCACGCGATTTGCTGACAAATTCACATATATCTTTTACAATGGCAGGCCCTATCTTTCTTATCTTATTGACAGATTTCCATATCTTAAGAAGTTTCTCTTCATCTATCCCTTCATCTTTACACTTGTTCCAAGCTTCGAGATATTTTTCTATGTCATCCAGTCCGATATCATCCGGTACTCCAACAGGTATGAAAGCAAAGCGCCTCATGAACGCATAGCTCATTTCATATAGGGACGATTTGTCGAATGTGTTCATCGTAGCTATTATTCTCCATTTCTCTGGGATGATGAA